>CAPNGW010000018.1 GCA_948665105.1 uncultured Lachnospiraceae bacterium | reverse complement strand
CCGTAACCGTTACCCAGTTCTTTGCAGAGACGCCCGCCCATGAGCCTGAGGTTCTCTCTGCCTTTGCCGATTATGTGGCATCCCACACCTGTGCCATCACCTTCAACGGACTGGGCTTTGACGTACCGTTCATTGAAGAGCGCTGCCGGCAGCTTGGAATCCCTTCCTTCTTGACAGCTCTTAAGCACACGGATATTTTCAAACAAATCTCCCCCTTAAAAAAGCTGTTCCGTCTGCCCAGCATGAAGCAGAAATCCATAGAACAGTTTCTATCCATAAGCCGGGACGACCTCTATTCCGGCGGAGAGCTTATCAATGTCTACCATGACTACTGCCATGACCCCAGCCCGGATAAGCTGGCCCTGATGGCTCTCCACAACAAGGAGGATGTCCTGGGTATGATTGAAATTCTGCCCATTCTCTCCTACCCTGAATTTTTCCGGGGAAATTTTAGTATCACAGACCTTACTCTTACCACATATCAGGAGTACGAAGGCTGTAGCTCCCTGGAGCTGTATTTTACCCTGCGACCTGACTCCCCCTTGCCCAAACGCATTTCCCGTGGCCGGGAGGATATCTACTTCTCCGCCTCCGGCGATATGGCCAGGCTGAAGGCAAAGGTCTACCAGGGAGAGCTGAAATACTTCTATTCCAACTACAAGGATTACTACTATCTGCCCAAAGAGGATATGGCCATCCACAAAAGCGTGGCCTTTTATGTTGACAAGGATTTTCGTACCCGGGCCAAGGCCGCCACCTGCTACAGCAAAAAAAGCGGACGGTTTCTGCCCCAGTACAAGGACACCTTCTCCCCGTATTTCAAGCTTGAATATCACGACAGGATTTCCTACATAGAAATGACAGATGAATTTATGGAGTCTGTGGAATTTCAAAAAAGCTATGTACTGCACCTTCTGGATATGCTGCTATGAAAAAGAATCTCGCTTGCGAGATTCTTCGCGCCCGAGCGTTGCTAAGTGCCAGTGGCACTTGTTTAGCAACGACCGAAGCGGAGCGGAGACTTGCAAAGCAATTAATTTTATCTTTGCGAGTTGCTAAGCGCCAGTGGCGCTTGTCTAGCAACGACCGAAACGGAGTGTAGAGCGCATCCTCCCGGAGGGTTTGTTATATCATAGGCAAGTTTGGAAAACTTTCCTATGATATAGCAAAAGCCTGTATGCTCCACATGGAACATACAGGCTCATTTTTATACTTTCTGGAAGAAGAAGGATTGCAACCGCTGATAGTTAAAATCCTTGTAGTTGGTAATCTGCTCTGTACTTCCGATGAATAAAATTCCATCCTTGTTAAGAGAATTACTGAACTTCCGGTAAACCTCTGTCTTGGCCTCCTCCGTAAAGTAAATCAGAACATTCCGGCACACAATCATATGGCATCCGGAAGGATACGGGTCCTTCAGCAAATCGTGCTTCTTAAATTCCACCCGGGACTTAATCTCTTCCGAAATCTGGTAGGAAGCTCCAATCTGCTTGAAATACTTCCGCTTCATGTCCGCCGGCACCGCTGCAATGCTCTTGGCATTGTAAAGACCCACCTTGGCCTTGTCCAGTATCTGCTGGTCAATATCGGTGGCTATAATCTTAATCTGGTTCAAGGGCACAAACTTGGAAAGTGCCATAACCAGAGAATAGGGTTCATCGCCGGTGGAGCATGCAGCGCTCCAGATTTTCAGATTCTTACCAAATCGACTTATAAGATTCGGGAAGACATCCTTATCCAGCATTACCCATTGCTCCGGGTTCCGATAAAATTCGGAAACATTGATGGTTAGAAAACTGACAAACTGTTCAAATTTTTCTTTGTCGCTTCGGATTAAAGCCACATAATCCTTATAATTTGTGACTTTATTTTTGGTGATGAGCGTATCGATTCTTCGCTTCATCTGCTTTTCCTTATAAGCGTTCAAATCAATCTTCGTCAAGGCATAGATGTCTTTTTTAAACTTTTCGTAATCTTCAAACATTTATGTACACCAACTTTTCCTATGTTATTTATTATTTATTTGCTTTTGTTTTATTCCTCTTCATAATCCTCAGTCTCGTAATCTACGGACTCAGCTTCTTCGTCATAATACTCTTCCGCATAGTCCGCCAGAGACTTCATACTCAGGCTGATTTTCTTATCCGCCTCGTTAAAATCAACAATTTTGGCTTCGATTTCCTGGCCTACCTTCAGTACATCCGATGGCTTCTCCACATGCTCTCTGGAAATCTGGGAGACATGGAGCAGTGCATCCACACCCGGGGCCAGCTCCACGAAGGCACCAAAGTCTGTCATTCTTGCCACCACACCCTGAATAATGGTTCCCACCGCATATTTATCGGCGGCATCCTTCCATGGATTCTCATCCTCGAATTTCATACTCAGAGCAATCTTGGTGTCATTGATATCCTTAATAAAGGCCCGTACGGTCTGTCCAACCTTGAACACCTTTCTGGGATTCTCCACACGGCCCCAGGACATCTCGGAGATATGCAGAAGTCCGTCAGCACCACCCAAATCAATGAATGCACCGAAATCAGTTACGTTCTTTACGGTTCCTTCAATTACATCGCCAATTTGAATTCTTGCGAAAAGCTCTTTCTGAAGCTCCGCCTTTCTGGCCACCAGAAGCTGCTTCCTATCGCCGATGATTCTTCTTCTTCTGGGATTGAACTCACTGATAACAAACTCAATCTCCTGTCCGTCGTATTTGGTCAGGTCCTTCTCATAGGTATCGGACACCAGGCTGGCCGGGATGAATACCCGGGACTCATCGATAATTACGCTTAAGCCGCCATCCAGTACCTGAGCCACCTTGGCTGTCAGCACCTCCTGGGTGTTGAAGGCCTCTTCCAGACGTTTGCTTCCCTTCTCCGCCGCCAGACGCTTGTAAGTCAGAAGCACCTGTCCTTCCCCGTCATTTACTTTCAAAACCTTGGCTTCCATGGTGTCGCCGACGGAAATCAGCGTGGTTAAATCAACATTCGCTTCGTTTGTATATTCACTGCGTGTGATAATACCATCGGACTTATAGCCTATATTCAGGATAATCTCATCCGGCTTCACATCGATAACAGTTCCGTCGACTACCTCTCCATTTCTGATTGTTTTAAAAGATTCTTCCAGCATTTGTTCAAAACTCATTTCTGACATATTTTTGAACCTCCTCTATTATATTATTTGGGGTGGAAGCCCCTGCGGTAATACCTACGTTGTCAACGGACCGAAGGTTCGTCATATCCAAATCATCTGGTGTTTGTATATAGTAAGTATTTTCACATTCTTTTTCACATATTTCAAATAGCTTTTGCGTATTGGAGCTGTGCCTGCCACCGATGACAATCATGGCATCCACTTTGGCAGAAATCTCCTCCGCTTCCCTCTGCCTCTCCTGGGTTGCATTGCAAATCGTATTTAAAACAATTATATCATAACCTTTTTTCTCAATAATTTCAACTAATTCTTTAAATTTATTGTTATGAAATGTCGTTTGGGACACAACACACAGCTTCTGCCCCTTTGGCACGGAGATTTTTTCCGCTTCTTTTTCATCAGATATAACCAAAATGCGGTCTTTTTTGCCCCATCCTTTGATTCCCTCCACCTCTGGATGACTGCTATTTCCAATGATTACCACGTGATAGCCTTCCTTGGTGTAACGCTCCACCAAGCGGTGAATCTTCAGCACAAAGGGACAGGTGGCATCCACAAAATCTATGTTGTTTTCCTTTAAAATATCATAAATTTCTCTGGAAACGCCGTGAGAGCGAATGATAACGGTGCCACCCTTTGCATTCTTTAGCTCCTCCTTAGCGTCTATGACACGGACACCTTTTTTTTCCAGGTCCTTAACGACCTCCTCGTTGTGGATAATTGGCCCGTAGGTAAAAATGGGGGTATTTTTCTCAGCAGTTTGCTGGTACACCGTATCCACGGCACGCTTGACACCGAAACAGAAGCCTGCGCTTTTTGCTGTAATTATTTCCATTTGTTTCCTCAATTTCCTGCCATTCTCTCCCTGGCATGTCTTAAAATTGTCTCCGTTACTTCCTCGATGGTCATATGAGAGCTGTCCACCAGCACGGCATCCTCCGCCTGCTTCAAGGGTGAAATATCCCGGTTCATGTCCCGAAAGTCCCTATCCTCGATATCCTTACAGATTTCCTCTAAATTGCAGGCGAGCCCTTTTTCTGTCAGCTCCTTATACCGCCGTTCTCCCCGGGTCTTAACACTGGCGGTAAGATAAATTTTCAAGGGCGCTTTCGGAAGCACACAGGTACCGATGTCCCGGCCGTCCATAACCACATCCGCTACCCTGGCCAAATCCTGCTGCAGGGACAAAATTCTCTCCCGCACAGCTTTATAGGCGCTGGTAACGGAAGCCATGTTTCCAGCCTCCTCCGTGCGAATCTGCCCGGTCACATTTTCCCCGTTTAAAAGAACCTGCTGCTCCCCGTTTTCATAGGCAATCCGCACATTTATATTCTCGCAGGCAGCCGCCGCCACGGCTTCATCCCCGGCATTAAGCTTATTTTTCAGAAAATACAGGGCAATAGCCCGGTACATAGCCCCGGTATCCACATAGACAAAGTTAAGCTCCTTGGCCACCCTCTTTGCGATGGTGCTCTTCCCGGCCCCTGCCGGTCCGTCAATTGCAATGTTAAATCCCATGTTCCTTTTCTCCTTCTGTTCCTGTAGCTGCCGCCGCTTTTGCTGCTTTGGTCCCGGCTAAATATCCGGTGGACCAGGCAATCTGTAAATTAAAGCCTCCGGTCAGTGCATCCACATCCAGCACCTCCCCGGCAAAATACAATCCCTTTACCAGCCTGGATTCCATGGTGGAAGGATTGACCTCCTTCACAGAGACCCCGCCCCGGGTGATGATGGCCTCCTTAAAATCCCGAAGCCCGGTTACCGTCACAGGCAGGCCCTTGATAAGGCGGGCAAAGTTCCACCGTTCCTCCTTGGTTATCTCATTTACCTGCTTCTCCTCCGGAATTCCACTTAAGGAAATCATTACCGGAATCAGCTTTCCGGGGAACAGCTTCTGTATGGCGTTTTTGAAGGATTTGTTGGCGTTCTCCCGAAAATCCTTGAGGATACGTTTGTCAAGCTGCTGCTCTGTCAATGCAGGCTTTAAATCAATTTTCATAGAAAGTGACATTTTTCCTGCAAAATCGCCAACCGCGCTGCTGGCACTTAAAATCAGAGGGCCGCTGACACCAAAGTGGGTAAACAGCATTTCCCCGAAGCCTTGATATAGCTGTCTGCTCTCATGGAAGATGGTCACAGACACATTTTTTAAGGAAAGTCCCTGCAGCTGTGTGACCCAGCCCTCCCTGGTCTCAAAAGGTACCAGCCCAGGCCTTAACTCCGTCACCTTATGACCCGCTTTTTCTGCAAACGCATAACCGTCTCCGGTGGAGCCAGTGGCCTGATAGGAAAAGCCCCCGGTGGCGATAATCACTGCATCTGCATAAAGTCTGGTTCCGTCAGCAAGGCTCACTCCAAGGATTCGTTTCTCTCCTGCTTTTGTCTCACACAGAAGCTTTTGGACTCTAGTATTAAGCCTTATATCCACATGCTGCCGCTCCAAAACTTTTTTCAGAACGGCAATCACGTCCGAGGAATGGTCTGACACAGGAAACACACGCTGTCCCCGCTCCGTCTTGGTCTTAAGTCCGTTGGCTTCAAAGAATTCCATGGTCTGCCAGTTGGAAAAGGTATAAAATGCGCTGTAGAGGAACTTGGGATTCCGAAGCACATTTCCAAACAGCTCTTCCGTATCGCAGGCGTTGGTGAGATTACACCGCCCTTTTCCGGTGATATAAATCTTCTTGCCCAGCTTTTCATTTTTTTCCAGCAGCAAAACCTTTAAGCCGCCTGTGGCCGCCCCATAAGCCGCCATCATTCCGGCTGCCCCGCCGCCAATTACAATTACCTGCTTCATCTATTTCTCCAGCTTCGCATAACGCATTTTCATGGAATCATCAATGTAATTGATTTCATCATTGTCATAGACCTGATACTCGTCCCAGATATCCTCAAGCATCTCCAAAGTCCGGGCTACATCCGACTGCTTCTTCATGCACAGAGCCACAATCAGCGCGTTAATCACACTCAAAGGAGCCACCAGAGAATCCACAATGGAGGCCATATCGCTCTTGGCAATCAGGTTGCAGGAGGAATAGAGGTTCATGGGAGAATGGACGCTGTCGGTAAGCGTAATTACCTTTGCACTCCGGTTATTGGCAAATTCCATGGCCTTTAAGGTCCGCATGGAATACCGGGGAAAGCTGATGCCGATAATCACATCCTCCCCGCTGATTCGCACCATCTGCTCAAAGAGCTCACTGGAGCTGTTGGTGTGGAGAAGGTGCACATTTTCAAACATCAGGTTGAAATAAAAGGCCATAAAGCTGGCCAGAGGCGCACAGCTCCGGATTCCCACAATGTAGATGCTTCTGGCATTTAAAATGGTGTCCACTGCCAGTTCAAAGGCCGCCTGGTCGATGTTTTCCAGGGTGCTCTTAATCTTGTCCGCATCCGCCGCCAGCACTGTCTCCAGTATCTTGGACTGGCTGATTCGCCCGTAGGTGACCTCCATACGTTGAATGGAGTTGAGCTTGTTGCGCACCAGCTCCTCCAATGCCTTCTGAAATTCCGGATATCCCTTATAGCCCAGATGAGTGGCAAACCGAACCACTGTGGACTCGCTGACCCCCACAATATCTCCCAGCTTAGCCGCCGTCAAAAAAACCGCCTTATCATAGTTGTCAATGATATAGGCCGCCAGACGCTTCTGCCCTTTACTTAAGCTGCTGTATTTTTCATTAATTCGGTTGCTCAGCTCATTTGTGTTGCCCATGCTTGTTCTCCCTTTTGTTCATCCTTACTATATTATCACAAAGAAGAATGGGGGGCAAGAATTTTCTGGCATGGCTCTTTCTGCCCTCCTTCTCTATGCTTTGGGCTTTTCTGTTGCAGGATTCGGGTGTCAAAAGGGGATTTTCAAAAATATCATTTTTTGATATAATCAAAGCATTCCCAAAAAATTTGGAGGTCTGCTTCTATGGTAATCAGAGAATATACCCATAACGATGAGCTCGCATGGCTGAGATGCCGTGTCCTTTCCTTTCTGGACTGCTCCTATTACAATGACGTACTGACGCAAAAGGAATCATATAAAAATGATGCCGTCTGCCTTGTGGCAGAGGAGGATGGAAAAATCATCGGCTTTATGGATGTGGAAATAGAATCGAAGGCTGGCGATATCTGTGTGGCCGGCAGCCAGCCCGGCGCAGTAATCTGGAACTTGGGCGTTCTCCCAGAATTTCGAAGAAAGCATGTGGCAGCCTCGCTCTGGGAGGAAGCAAGCAGACGCTTGCTTGCCAAGGGCATCCATTACTGCGAAGTATGGACACAGGAGGATGAAGCCGCCAATCGCTGGTATCAATCCCTGGGGTTTCACAATGTTAAGGAGAAGAACTGGCTTCGCTGCTATGCCCGCCCTTCCAGGGCGGACTGGTTTTTGAATCGGGCAAATGTAGGAGAAATCTTCGGTGTGGAAGAAATGGTTTTTGAGGCAGCCTCTGCACGCCGGGAGGAGGTTTCAGAATATTGTTATCGGATAGACCAGGTCCGATTGTACGCAAAGGAGTTATGATGAAATGATTGTACGTAATATTTCGGACTTTGACATCAGACAGATTGCAGAGTCCGGCCAATGCTTCCGCTTCCGCAAAGCAGGCCAGGGACAGTATACGCTGATAGCAGGAGGCAGATTCCTAACCCTGACCCAGCAGGACTCCACTGTGAGTTTTGCCTGTACAGAGGAGGAATTTGATACCGTCTGGCGTTCTTATTTTGATCTGGACACCGACTATGGCCGTTTTAAACAGGCGGTGGCCAAGAGGGATAGCTATCTGCAGGCGGCGGTAAACGCAGGCTATGGGATTCGTATCCTCCGGCAGGAGCTTTGGGAGACCATTGTGTGCTTCATCATCTCCCAGCAGAACAATATCCCCCGCATCACCAAATGCGTGGAAAATTTGTGTTTGCTTTTTGGAGATGCCCAATTAAACGCAAATGGAGAAACCTACCATGCCTTCCCAACGCCCCAGCGCCTGGCCTCCTTAACACTGGAGGACTTAGCCCCGGTGCGGCTGGGTTACCGGGCCAAATACATACTGTCTGCCGCCAGGCAGGTGGCTTGTGGGGAGGTGAATCTGGAGGATATCAGGTGCATGAAATATGCCAAGGCCAAGGCAGCTCTGCTTGCTGTCACCGGCGTAGGGGTAAAGGTGGCCGAATGCATTTGTCTCTATGCCCTGCACCATATCGATGCCTTCCCGGTGGATACCCATATCCGCCAGATGCTTGACACCCACTACCCCAAGGGCTTCCCACTCTCCCGGTATAAGGGCTTTGCGGGGGTGATGCAGCAATACGCATTTTATTATGAATTGGGGAAGTCATGAGCAATCAGCAATTCACTTTAGAGGACCGTCATAGAGAATGTATACATCATATCCCGTATGCTTAGTCTCGCCGTTTTCCTCCTTGGCGGCCGTATACCATTCCGTGGCCATCAGCACAACCTGGGGCTTGTTGGGATTGACAAACACCTCTGCGGTTCTCATATTGCTGGCAAGGACCCCGGAGGGGATGGTATCATATCCGGAGAACTCCGCAATCCCCACAGATTGAAATCCCTCCGGTATCTCTTCGTTGAGCCGTATCCCCCATTCCGTCTCCACGGCTTCATAGAATTCCAGGCTCACATCCGGTTCCCGGTCATAATAGCTTGCGCTCCACATATCAATGTACAGACGACCGTCACAGGAAAGCAAATGCTTCCCCCTAAGCCGCTCATCCACATAGCGGACATAGGCCATGTGAGGCTCGGTCCTTGTAAGGGTTCCGGTTTCATCCACTGTCCCGTCGGTAAGTACCTCCTGGTAAAGGTAAACCCACTCCGGGATATCAGGATTCAAATAGTAAGAAAGCTCCTCCCCGTCACGCTTCGTCTCTCCGGCATATGAAAATCCCTCCGGCACCTTCTCACTCACCGTAGAATAGGAAGAAACATAAAAGGTACGTCCATTTAGCTTCATATTGGGCGGGCCATCCGCATCCGCCACCGTATTTTCCCGCTCCACATAATCTTGAGTATCCCTTTCTGCCTTTTCATTCTCTAAAGAATTTTTCGGAATGGTAAAGGCAAGGTACAAAAGGATTACCAGAAAAAAGCAAGCCGCTGCCGCTCCTGCCTTCATCCACGCCGGCTTTTTAGGCTTTTTCACCCTTCGTGCCTCTGTTACATATTTTTCTCCTACATCCCCCAGGGCTTCAAAAAGTTCATCCCTTGTCATAGCTCAAATCCCCTTTCCAAAAGATAGTCCTTAAGCTTCCGGCGCAGGCGGTTAAGCCTCATGGAGACCGCTCCCTCCCGCATGCCATGGCGGGCTGCAATATCTGAAACACTGTCCGCATACCAGTACCTGCATAGAAAAATGCTTCTTTTCTCCGGTGAAAGGCCCTCCAGAAAAGAATCAATGGCGCATAAAAGCTGCCGAAGCTCAGCTTCCTGTTCCAGGGTATTCCTCCCGGACACCACCTCACTGAGTTCATCAAGAACGGCAGGCAACTCTCCGCCTCCCCGCTTTTCGGCCGTGTTGTGCTTGTACCTGTTAAAAGAGAGATTTCTGGTAATTTTGCCAAGGAAGGTGGCCAAGATATCCGGCTTGTGGGGCGGCATAGAGCACCAGGCCTTCCACCAGGTGTCGTTGACACACTCCTCCGCGTCCTCCCGGCTGCCCAGTATATTCCTGGCAATAGCCATACAATAGCCACCGTATTTTTCAGCAGTGGCAGGTATGGCCTGCTCATCTCTCTCCCAGTACAGCCTTACGATAGCATAATCCTCCATGACTGCTCCTCCCTCCTGAAATAAGTCCTTTCAATTATATACACAGCTTTTGAAGTGAAATCTCACATAAATAAGTTGCCCGACAAATGATGCTTTTCAAAACCGGGATTGGCAAACTGCACAAATCAAAAGCCCTACCGAATCTGATGATTTTTAAAGCTCCTATAGCTCCAAAATGCCAGTCCTGCCATCAGGCAGAGATACACCACCGGAACCCACTGAAAAAAGTAAAAATAATGATTTCCAACGGAAAGAAGCTGATGAGACGCTAAACTCCTGGGATAAAACATGGAGGTGGGCATACTTAAGACCAGCATAAGCAAAAACCGGAATTTCACCACGATATTCAGCAAAAAGACAGGGGCAAATATAAAAACAAAGGATACAATAATCACGCCAAAGGCCGTTTTCATTTTTGCGGAGCAAAACATCACAACCATGGCCGTCATACAGGTGGCCAGAATACAGCAGCCTGTGGCAATTCCCAGAAATCCCAGAAGATTTACAGGAAGATTCAGATAAAATCCTGTCACGCTGACCTGGATGGGAAGGTTCCAGCCACTGAGACCATAAATTGCCTGGATTTCCAGAAGAAATACTGCTGAGAATCCGAAAGCTGCAAGGATTCCAAAGGATATCCCGGTAAGAAGCTTGGCCTTTATCACCTTATTCTTCCCATAGAGGGAGGACAGCACCAGTGCATCCATGCCGCAGGTATATTCTCCTGCAAACATCGGTGCAAGAATAATCGCCACCGCAAACGCCAGGAAAATGAAATTTGATGCCTGCATCCGGAAATAGTTCTCAAACCCTAGTGTGTTTCCATAGGCATAGGGTGTTTTTATCTTCGCATCTTCCTTTTGGTGAAAGGCAATTTCCCCCTCTGAAAGCCCTTCCCCTTCAAAAATATTTTCCATCATCCGGTGACGGTATTCATAAAAATTTGTCCCGTCCACCGCTGCCATATCAGCTTCCTCCAGCCAATTTCCCATCATTGACAGAAGCGTATCCAGATTCTTATATGGAGCAAAGGCTTTATGATAATTTTTCCAGTACTCAATCCTGCTCTCTTCTGTTTCCCAGCTGTAAGCCAAGTCCCCATGATTCTCGGCAAATACTTCCATATCCTCTCGCGCTTTCTCAATAAGCTCCTGATTCAAATTTTTTATTTCCAGATGCTCCAAGGCCTCCCGCTCCTGTTTGATTATCTGGTAACGGCTGGCCACCTTTTCCCCTTCGACCACATAATCCCCTACTATCAGGGCGCCAAAGCCGGCAAACAGTGTCCACAGCAAAACCACGCCCAGGGCAATCCATGTGGAGCGTTTCTTAAAAATTTTCTTATATTCGTATCCTGTTAAAATACATACTTCTCTCATCTCCCACAACTCCCTTCCTTCCCCTCTTTCTCCTGCCTGGTATCGCTGAAATAATAAAGATATAAATCTTCCAGAGAAGCCTCCACGGAAACAGCCGATTCCACAGGCTTCTTATCACATACCAGGCGCAGGAATGTGCCTTCCTTTTCCTGGCGGATATTTAAAACCGAATACTTTGCCATAAGGCTTTCTGCCCTCTGTTCTTCTACTGTGCACTCCCAGACCTTTCCGTCAATGGTTTTCATAATTTCTTCCAGACTGCCCTGATGGATAATCCTGCCGGCCTTCATCACCAGAATGACGTCTGCAATATGCTCCACATCTGATACAATATGGGTGGAAAGCAATACAATCCTTTCTTTTCCAAGCTCAGAAATCAGGTTGCGGAATTTCACCCGTTCCTTGGGATCCAGACCGGCCGTAGGCTCATCCAGCACCAGCACCTTGGGGTTATTTAAAAGAGCCTGGGCAATACCCAGCCGCTGCTTCATCCCTCCGGAAAATGTTTTGATTTTCTTCTTTGCCGCCAAAGATAAATTTGTCAGTTCCAGCAATTCCAGCGCTTTTCCCCTGGCCTGCTTTTTGGGAATCCCTTTTAAGGACGCCAGATACATCAAAAAATCCATGGCTGAAAATTCCGGGTAATACCCAAATTCCTGGGGCAGGTATCCTAAGATATCCCGATAGGCTTCCTCCTCCACTTTCATGCCGTCATAGAGGATTTCACCGCTGTCCGGCTTTAAGACCCCGCACATCATGCGCATCAACGTGGTCTTTCCCGCTCCATTGGCTCCCAGAAGTCCGTATACGCCCTTTTTTAGGGAAATAGACACCCGGTCCACCGCAAGCTTATTCTTATACTGCTTTGTTACTCTGTCAAAAATTAGCTCCACTTTTCTTCCTCCCTCCCGCCATAAGGCTGGGTACTGATTCTGATTCCAGCTTCCATCAGGCCGGATACAGATTTTGATTCCAGCTCCTATCCAGGCTGATACAGATTCTGATTCCAGCTTTCTATTTCATGGCATATTTGCCAGATTTGCTTTGCCAAAACTACTGCAAATATGAAAAATGCTATCACCCAGATATAGAATTTCCCGCTCCCATAAACCGTTTCCCTTATCTTCCCGGCCATAAGGCTGATTCCACAAATGAAAGCTCCCACAGCACAGCAGCACCAGATACCATCTCTGCCCCTTACATATTTTTCAATTTGAAGGGCAAGGACACAGGTGCACAGCCAGGGCACCATCAGATAAACGGCCCCCCGGAATACATTTATGCGCTCTGCCTCCGCAAGAAACGGGAGAGCTGACATCATCAGGAGAAAATCAACCCCGCTTATGGCTCCCATCCGTATCAGAAGTACCTGCTGCAGGTTATGCCTGGCTGTCATTTCCAGCTCTGCCATCCCATGAACGCTGGAGCGGAAGGACTCTGTCACTGCCAGCACTGCCAAAAGAGGCATGATTGCTGAGAAGTAGCAAAGCATACCGTAGTCCCTTGCATCCTTCCAATAGCCTTTCCCAAGGATTAGAGCCGCCACTATCAGTAGCAAAGTAAGAATCCAGACTGATTTTCGGATATAGCCAAGCTGAACCCCTATGGTTTCCATTGGGCTGGTTTTAGGAAAAGGAAGCTCTTTTAAAAATTCTTCCTTTCTTTGGGGCGGAGCCACCGGATACAGCTGCCCCAGCTCCTTTTTTATCTGAGCCTTTGAAAATCCTGACATTTTTCTTCCTCCCTCAAAACAATTTGTTATGCAAACGCATAAATTGTATGTATCATAAAACTACCGGCTTTTAGAATAGTATCTTTTCATAATATCTTTTTCAGTCTTTTTAGGGCCTCTTTTTCCATCCGATATTCGCTGCTTCGGGATAATCCGGTTATCTTGCAGATTTCTTTGATTGAAAGCTCATTGACATACCGAAGCAAAATCAGCTCCTGCATTTCCATGGGAAGGGTGTCCACCGCCATCTGAAGCTGAAGGGCTGCCTCCACCTGCTCCATGGGGTTATCGGATAACTGTTCTGCCATTTTCCGGTTTTCGCCATAGCCTCCTTCTGAAAATGCTTCTCCGCTGCATTCTGTCTGTACCGGCTTCCGGTAGAAATCAATACACAGATTTCTGGCAATGGTGTAAAGATATGCCAGCTGCTTGCCACGGTTTACATAAGACGTCTGGGCAAAATAGCGAAGAAAGGTTTCCTGTGTCAAATCTTCTGCCAGACAGCGGTTATTTACTTTGAAATAGCAATAGCGGTAAATTTTGTCGTATTGCTCATTGATGTCTAAAGACACAGAAAAACCTCCTTTCAAGATGTTTAACGGTTGGGATAAGAAAAATGTGTCAGGAAATTTTTTCTTGCACCATAAAACACCCTCTTGCCGCGTATCATGTTTACCCGGCAAGAGGGTGTTTTATGGTGTGCAATGTTAATTGTGCCTGTTAATTTTTCTCAGGCTGCATTTTTAACCGCTCAAGTTCTTCCCGGAGAAGGCGAAGCTCCTCAGCCAGCGCTTCCGCCCGGCGGCGCTCTCTCTCCGTATTCACGCGCTCTTCCCTTCGTCCCTCCGCTCTGCCTTCCCTGCGGCCTTCCTCACGTCCCTGGTCCAGCAGCAGCGCTTCTTTCTCAAATGTTTTCATATAGCCTATCGACACCTCCTTGTCCCGTTTTACGGTTTCGACCATAGATTGAATCTCTTTTAAATCTTCATTACTGGCGTTGGCCTCTTTGGTATCTTCAAAATACAAAAGCAGCTGGCTCAAGTCCACTGGCGGGCTTCCAGCTGTGCCTTTCGTATAGAGAAACAAGGTTTTGGCTCCGTCCTCATAGGGCATTTGCGGTTCCTCCACACAGCCATTTTGTATGGTGTAAACCATCCGGTCTAATCCAAACGGATCGTAGGGTGTTATCATAATGATAATCACGTACAGGGCTTATCTAAGACGCATACCCGTCTCTCTCCGTTTCGACTCCCCACCGTATTTTTAACTTCATTCATATGGGGATTTCTTACCGAAACGGTACTAGAATTTGCCCTGATATGTGATATTATTTTAGCAAGATAGCTTTATGCTGTCAAGGATTTTGTCAAGCTTTCAGTTACTGTTCACACAGGACTTTGCATTCGCTGCAAAGTCCGTAAGAAAGTGATTCAGGAGTGAGCAAATCCCATTCGCGAAGTGAATTTAAGATGTATTTGCGAAGGTTACTGGTCACGGAGTGAACAGTAACAGCTTTCATTTTTCCCTTGACAAATAAGCTTATATATGTAATTGTATTATGTAAATAATACAGTTGAAGGAAGGGATTGTATATGGAAGGGATTATTCTTGTGGCAGTTTTCGTTCTTGCATTTTTCGGTTTTAACACTTATTCCCGCATACAATGGAGAAAGCAGAATCGAAAAAGCGTAAGGGAAAGCTTTGGGAAGAAGCCAGAGCATAAGGAAAAGGATATAAAAAGGATACGCTTTTACCTGGAAAATCAGCCGAAAGAAGCGGATATTGATGAGGTTACATGGAATGACCTCTCCATGGATGAGGTGTTCTGGCGTATTGACAACTGCACAAGCTCAGCTGGAGAAGAGATTTTGTATGATACCATGCATCGGCTTGGAAATACAGACGCCGAATTAGATGCGTTAGAAGAATCCATACAATATTTTTCCAATCATGAAAAAGAGCGGAATGAGATTCTGGTGTCTTTGCTTAAGGTAGGGAAACGGGATACATCCTACTATATTCCGCCGTATATGTCGTCAATTCAGGAAAATAAGGTGGGCTCAAACGTAGTATTCCGCATATGCCAGATACTGCCACTGGTCTTTCTGGCAGGGTTTGCAATAACAAAAAATCTGGTTTTTGCAGGATTTTTTGCAGGGAATCTAATTGTAAATATTGTTATATATACATTTATGAAAATGCGCTATGAAACAAGTCTATCCATGCTGGGAACCATATGCTCTGTGTTAAAAGCCGGCGCAGATATCAGTAAATTAAAATGCAGAGAACATTTTTGCGAGAGCTTGGACGAACCGCTTGAATATTTGAGGAAAACCGGGGGAATCGTAGAGAAGATGCAGTCGGCGCAGAACAATATGTTGGCTTCTGAATTAGGTGTTCTGGAAGACTATCTTCTGGGAGCAACCTTGTGGCATCTTACCGCATACAATAAAAGCATAAACATGCTGATTCAATACCGGAAGGAATATGGGAAGCTGTATGAGGCAGTGGGCAGCATTGATATGGCAATCAGCATCGCATCTTTTCGAAAAAGTATACCTTTTTACACAACGCCGGAGTTTGGAGAAAAGCAGGAAGTTCAGGTAAAGGACCTCTACCATCCATTGCTGGAAAACCCGGTATGTAATTCCATAAGCTGGAATAATAACAGTATTGTCACAGGTTCCAATGCTTCCGGAAAATCTACGTTTATCAAAGCAATGGCAATCAATACGATTTTGGCCCAGAATATCCATACCTGCATGGCTAAAAGCGTGAAAATGCCTCATGCAGATGTCATTACCTCCATGGCCGTTTCGGACGATATCCTGTTGGGGGATAGCTATTTTATAAAGGAAATTAAGTACTTAAAACGGATGCTTGAACATTTGAATCCCCAAAAATGCACAATTTGTATTGTGGATGAAATATTAAGGGGAACCAATACCAAAGAACGTATCGCGTCCTCAAAGGCGATTCTTAAGTATTTGTCCAAAGAAAACTGTCTGGTAATGGTGGCTTCTCATGACCAGGAGCTGACCGGTCTGCTTTCTGATCTATACGATAACTATCACTTTAGTGAAAAAATCGGACAGCAGGACATTGAATTTGATTATAAGCTCTATCCGGGACCAGCCGTGTCCAACAATGCCATTCGCCTGCTGGAATATATGGGATTTCCGGAAAAAATTATTGCAGATGCCAAGGGGGCTGTAAAAAGCACCTCAGAAAAAAGATAATATCCTGTCAGACACGCTTTCCCGAACAAAAAGATAATATCCTGTCAGACACGCTCGTGCTCAAATCAAGACGCAACGGGTACTAAACTCACTTGCCGCAAACAGCAAGTTCGTTAAGTACCGGCGTCTTTCAATGGTCTGACAAGATATTATCTTTTTTTCAGGGCGAGTTTTACAGCCCCTTGCATCATTTCTTTTTTATTCTGTTTACTCTTACACCGGATACGCCCCAGTCTCCCCATCTGCAAGCTTGGGGTCAACCTTGGTCTTCTGTGCCTGCCGGTACTTGAAGAACTCTGTGGCCACCTGTGGGAACAATGCATAGGACAGTACATCCTCATCCTGCTCCTTCCACTGTGCCATCTCAGCTTCAATCTTGTGAAGCTCCGGCTCAATCAAATCTGCCGGACGACAGGTAATTACCGGTTCGTCTCCGATTACCTTTTTCACAACCTCCGGGTCAAAGGGCTTCACCGTCTGACCGTACTCACCCCGAAGCACCGCCTTGGTCTCCTTGGTGGCCACCTTGTAGCGCTCACCCATCAGCACGTTAAATACTGCCTGGGTTCCCACAATCTGGCTGGAGGGTGTAACAAGGGGCGGCTCGCCCAGGTCCTTACGCACCCGGGGAATCTCCTTTAACACTTCCTCATATTTATCCTCGGCATTCTGCTCCTTCAGCTGGGAAATCATGTTGGAAAGCATACCACCCGGCACCTGATACAGCAAGGTTTTAATATTCACGCCAAGCACCTTAGAATTCATAAGGCCGCTGTCTAAGGCCTGTTCGCGCAGGGGACGGAAATAATCCGCAATCTCAGCCAGCAGATTCTGGTCAAAGCCCGGGTCATAAGGTGTTCCCCGGAAGGTCTCCGCCATCACCTCGGTGGCTGGCTGGCTGGTGCCCAGGGCAAAGGGAGACATGGCGGTGTCAATGATATCACAGCCCTCCTCCACAGCCTTTAAGTAGGTCATGCTGGCCACACCGCTGGTATAGTGGGTGTGTAACTGAATGGGCAGATTGGTGGCTGATTTCAATGCTCCAATTAACTCCTGTGCCTCATAAGGCACCAGAAGTCCCGCCATATCCTTGATACACAGAGAATGGGCACCCATCTCCTCTACCCGCTTTGCAATATCCATCCAGTAATCCAGGGTATAGGCATCACCCAAGGTATAGGACAATGCCACCTGTGCATGTCCCTGCTCCTTAATGGCCGCCTTAACTGCCGTCTCCAGGTTTCTGATATCATTCAGGCAGTCAAAAATACGGATAATATCAATTCCGTTGGCAATGGATTTCTGCACGAAATATTCCACCACGTCATCCGCATAGTGGCGGTATCCCAAAATGTTCTGTCCCCGGAACAGCATCTGCAATTTTGTATTTTTAAAACCGGCCTTCAGCTTCCGAAGCCGCTCCCAGGGGTCTTCCTTTAAGAAGCGAAGGCAGGAATCAAAGGTTGCCCCTCCCCAGCACTCTACGGAATGGTAGCCCACTTTATCCATTTTATCAATGATGGGAAGCATCTGCTCCGTTGTCATTCTGGTGGCAATCAGAGACTGATGGGCGTCACGCAGGACGGTTTCTGTAATTTTTACTGGTTTCTTCACTTGTTCTGACATAATCTCCTCCTATTTATACTTTATGGCAGTTCAAACGCGCCAGATGATGGTTGAACTGTAAAATTAAATCCCAAATATTGCCATAAAGGTTCCAGCCGCTACCGCCGTACCGATAACTCCTGCCACGTTGGGTCCCATTGCATGCATGAGTAAGAAGTTGGTGGGGTCTTCCTCCGCACCCACCTTCTGTGCCACACGGGCCGCCATGGGAACGGCAGAAACACCGG
>CAPNGW010000017.1:12778-18554 GCA_948665105.1 uncultured Lachnospiraceae bacterium | reverse complement strand
TGTAGCGCACCACCAAATCCGTGGCCATCACCCCCGAAGGGCGTCAGTTCTACGAGTACGCCAAGAGCCTTTTGCGCCTCCGGGAAAAGACCTTGCGGGAATTCAACAAGACTACCCAAAGCATCATTCAATTTGGCGCTTCCTCCATCCCCTCCGCCTACATTCTGCCGGAGCTTCTCTCCGCCTATCGGCAGAAGCGTCAGAATCTGGTCTTTGACGTTGTCCAGTCCGACAGTCAGGGCATTCTTGACCGCATCTTAAGTGGAAGCCTTGACATGGGAATTACAGGAAGCCCTGTCACCAACGAATGCTGCCACTGCAAGCCCATCTACCGGGACGAGATGGTTCTTGCCACCCCCGCCACTCCTTACTACCAAAGCCTCCGTCAGGAAAACTGCCCCTTAAAGCAGCTTCTGGCTTCCCCCTATCTCATGCGGGAGGATGGCTCCGGTACCAAGAAGGAAGCCGACCAGTTCTTAGAAACCTTGGGCCTTGACAGTGCCACCTTAAATATCGCCGCCCGCATGAACGACTTAGAAGCCATCAAGCAGTCCATTATTTACGGATTGGGCATATCCATCCTCTCCAAGAAGGTTACCAGGGACTTAGAGAGGGACAACCGTGTCCTGGTCTTCCCCCTGACTCAAGGCGGCGTCTATCGGAATTATTACCTGATTTACCGGAAAAGCAAGATACAGAATCAACAGCTTTGGGACTTTATTCAATTTGTGGAGCATTACTATCCGTGACCTCAAAGCACCACAAAGCCTCCCGAAAACAGGAAAAAAGCCCTCTTACGAGGACTTTCTTCCCGTTGCATATTATATAATAAGGAAATTGAGGAGGGCTTGGCTATTGATTCACTCCGCGTTTCACCATCTCCGTCACCGCGAAGGTGGCAACATCCTCTGCAAACTTCCCGGCTCCAAATCCGGCATCATATCCCAGTTCCTTGGCCAGCTCATGGGTTACCCGGGCGCCTCCGCAGCAGACAATGAATTTGTCTCGGAGATTTTCTGCCTCCAAGAGCTCAATCAGCTCTGTCATGTTCTGAATATGAACATCCTTCTGGGTTACGGTTTGGGACACCAGGAGAACATCTGCCTTCATTTCCACGGCCTTTTCCACCAGTACCTCATTGGGCACCTGGCTTCCCATGTTCAAAGCCTCAATCATTTCATACCGCTCCAGCCCATAATGTCCGGCAAATCCCTTTCGGTTCATCACCGCATCAATTCCCACGGTATGAGCATCCGTTCCGGTGGAAGCTCCCACAATCACAATTCTGCGCCCGATATTTTCCTTAATATAGGCGTCCACTTCCTCCATGCTCATGGTTTCTTCCTCCACGGTCTGCACTTCTATGGCCGTGTAATCAATGGTATGGGTACAGCTTCCATACACCACATACATGGTGTATTCTTTATCCAGGGCATTGTGGAAGGCGATATTCACATCCTCAAGACCCATGGTCCTTGCAATCTGACGGGCTGCTTCCTCTCCACGCTCATCGTCCTTCACCGGAAGGGTAAAGCTAAGCTGGACCTTTCCATCATTCATGGTATCCCCGTAAGGACGCAGCTTTGTCAAGTCCAAAGTTTTGTCAAAATCCTTCTTATGTAAATCATACAATCCTGAACTCATCTAGTCTGCCTCCTTTCCTGTATGCATCAATGCAATGAAGGGATTTAAATAAGTCTCTTCCTTGGCAACTACACCGCTTAAGCCCTTGCCGCCATCCTTGGGACGCTTGATATCCGCAAAGGTTCCGGCCTCTAAGGTAGCAAACATCCCCTTTTCTTCAATCTGCTTTAAAAGGGCAGCGGCCTTTTCCAGAACCTCGTTGGCGCGGCTCTGCATAATTCCGCCTTCCTTGTATACCAATTCGTCGCCCAAATCCTTCATGGTTCTGGCAATATACTGAGCGTTTTCGATGGCTAACGCACGGTCTGACATAAAGGGGGTGTGGATAGCCTCGGTCATCATGCCCAGAAGGTGAATCTTCTGATTGGTCAAAACCGTCACCATATTAAACAATGCGTCCTGTACATGTCCCCGGAAAATATTTCCGGTCATGAACTTGGTGGGCGGCATGTACTTAAGAGGCGCTTTCGGGAAAATTTCTCTGGCCATCTGGGCCTGCGCCAGCTCATATAAGAAGCCGTTTTCCACATCGGGAGCAATCTCAAAGGCGTGGCCCAGTCCTTGCTGCTCCTCCGGCAAGCCTGCCATCAGCGCAAACTGTTCGTTTAAGAACTGAGAAGCCAGCACCGTGTGAGCCTCCTCCACCGCATCCGCCGTGGTAAGGTAATTGTCTTCACCGGTGTTGATGATAACCCCTGCAAAGCCGTTGATGACTCTGGAAAAATACTGGTCAATCAAGGTTCTCTGCATATTGATATCACGGAACAGAATTCCGTAAAGGGCGTCATTTAACATCACATCCAAACGCTCCAGAGCACCCATGGCTGCGATTTCCGGCATACATAAGCCGGAGCAGTAATTGCAGAGGCGAATGTAACGCTTCTCCTCCCGGCCAACCTCATCCAAGGCCTCACGCATAAGCCGGAAGTTCTCCTGAGTAGCGTAGGTTCCGCCAAAACCTTCAGTTGTAGCGCCATAGGGAACATAGTCAAGAAGGCTCTGTCCGGTGGTTCGTATTACCGCAATCACATCGGCCCCCTGCTTGGCTCCCGCCTTGGCCTGAATAATATCCTCATAGATGTTTCCGGTGGCCACGATGATATAAAGTAAGGGTCCCTCCTTGTCGCCGTACTCGCTAAGGTAGGCATTCCTCTTTTCCACATTTTCCCGAATCCGGGATACAGTGGCCTCGGCCACCTCCTTCATCACCTTACGAATTTCGCCGGTTTCATGGAGGGGAAGAGCCGCCAAATCCAGCTCTCCCTTGCTTACTCCCTCAGCAATCTCCTGGGGCGAAAGCTTTGTTTCCAGCATTGCATTTCCAATGTAGAAGGCGGCTCCTGCGCCAAGAACGCCCTTGTCCATTAAATGGTCTACCAGCACATTGGGCAATGGTACCTCCACCTCATTAACCCCGTCAATGCCCAAAAGGCGGCACACCGCACGTTCCACGGTTACGGTGGTATGAAGGTCGATAAAGCCCTGCACATCCGTCGCCACCTTAGCGGCACTGGCTCTGGCCTGGTCCACCAAATTTTGATTTAGATTTAATTTACCTGCCATTTTGTACCTCACTTCTCTATTCGTGCTTTCCTCTTTCCAGACGTTTCAGGCCCTTGGGCTCCAGAGCCAGTGCCTCGCCCTGTTCTAAGGAAGCAATCCCCACAAGCTCCGCAGCCTTGTGATTTCTGCAATCCTCACAGTTGCAGCTATTGTCATAATGCTCCGGCTCGGTGTAGGTGGTAATCACACCCTCGAAGTTTCGAAGGATTACACGGCCCGGCGTCTGGGAAATCACGTAGTTGGGCATTACCGGAGTTTTGCCGCCACCGCCGGGAGCGTCCACCACAAAGGTGGGTACGGCAAAGCCGGAGGTATGGCCTCTTAATGCCTCGATAATCTCGATACCTTTGGAAACCGGAGTACGGAAGTGCTCCAGTCCGAAGGACAAATCACACTGGTAAATGTAGTAGGGACGTACACGCATCTGCACCAGGCCATGGACCAAACGGCGCATAATGTGAATACAGTCATTCACCCCTGCCAGCAATACGGACTGATTTCCCAAAGGAATACCTGCGTCTGCCAGTCTTGCACAGGCCGCCGCACTCTCCTCGGTAATCTCGTTGGGATGGTTGAAATGTGTATTTAACCAAACGGGATGGTATTTCTTCAACATGTTGCACAATTCCGGAGTAATTCTCTGGGGCATAACCACCGGGGTTCTGGAGCCCAGACGTACAATCTCCACATGGTCAATTTTCCGAAGCTCGGAAATAATGTATTCCAGGCGCTCATCGCTGACCAAAAGGCAGTCGCCACCGGAAAGGAGCACGTCACGTACCTCCGGGTGATTGCGGATATAGTCGATGCAGGCATCCACCTGATCCTTGGGCACGCTGCAGTCGTCATGGCCTGCAAAACGCCTTCTGGTACAATGGCGGCAGTACATGGAGCACATGTCTGTAATCAGGAACAATACACGGTCCGGATAACGGTGGGTAAGTCCCTTTACCGGAGAGTCCGTGTCCTCGTGGAGGGGATCCAGCAAATCTGCCTTGGCCTGGTGAAGCTCGGTGGCCGTGGGAATGGCCTGCTTGCGCACCGGGTCGTTGGGGTCGTTTAAGTCAATGAGGGACAGGTAGTAGGGGGTGATTGCCATTCTTAAGGTCTTTAAGCAGGCTTCAATTCCTTCCTCCTCCTCAGGAGTTAATGTCATATATTTTTTCAAATCCTCTACGGTCTCTACCCGGTTCTTTACCTGCCATTTCCAGTCATTCCACTGCTCATCCGGCACATCCAGGAAAAGTCCGTTCCTTCTGCTCTTGTTAAATACCATAGTAATACCCTCCATTATAAATATTTGCGGTCAAAAATCTGACGAATCTTCTCGTTCTCCCTCAATTCGCTTAAGGTAATCTCTGCATGTCCTTTGGTGTAGCCGTTTCCGATAATCATATCGATATCCTTGCCAACACCCTCTGCTCCCAAAGCGGCACGGGTAAAGCTGGTTGCCATGGAAAAGAAGTATACACATCCGTTATCCTTAACAGGCAGGATTGCAGACATTTCGCAGGCATCCACATTGACACAGCAGATGGATACATCATACTCTTTTCCTCCGTTGGCGGCGATTACCTGCTCTAAGAGGCTAACAGGCTTGGTTGCATCTGCAATGACGATTTCATCACAGACCTCCAGGAAGGCCAAATCATTCTTCTCTGCCTCGTTGTATACCACGCCCACCACGCGTCCGGTGGGTCCCACACGCTTGCTGGCCTCATAGCAGCAAAGCATACCGGATTTTCCTGCGGCTCCAAGGATAAGAACCTCGTTTCCGGACTGTACTAATTTTGCAGTCTGGGCAGGAGCTCCGGCCACGTCCAGGGCTGCCAACGCCAGGGCCTCGCTCATATCATCCGGCAGCTTGCAGTACAATGCACTCTCGAATAAAATGGCTTTGGCGTCCACATCCACCCTATCAATGTCCATATGTATCTCTTTGATCTCGTTGATTTTTAAGGGAGTCATGGACAGGGATACCAGGGAAGCAATCTTATCGCCCACCTTTAAGCCGGTGTCCTTCAAATCCTCTCCGATGCGCTCCACAACGCCGATAAACATTCCTCCGGAGCCGGTGACAGGGTTCTGCATTTTGCCCCGCTGTCCAACAATTTCCAGAATCCGCTCCTTGATTTTCTCTTTGTCCTTACCGCAGGACTCCTCAATCTGTGTAAAGGAAGCAGAGTCGATATTCAGAGAAATGACGTCGCAGAGAATCTCGTTGGAGTACTCTTTGGTCATGTCATTGTCAATCACATCCGCCGCCTGTGTCAATACCCCCTGGGGGGAAATCACTCTGTGTATTCCGTATTTATTTCCTTTTTCTGCCATTGTAAAATCCTCCTGTTAATCTCTTTCCTTAAGGCCCAAGATAGCTCTGGCCTCCGCCGGAGTAGCAATTTCCCGTCCCAGCTCTCTGGCCAGACGGACTACCTTCTCCACCAGCTGCCCATTTGATGCAGCCGGCACACCTTTTTCCAGATATACATTGTCCTCGAAGCCCACACGCACATGGCCGCCCATGAGGATACCCATCACTGCCATGGGGAACTGGTTTCTTCCCACACCA
>CAPNGW010000017.1:564-12768 GCA_948665105.1 uncultured Lachnospiraceae bacterium | reverse complement strand
GCCACGGTCCAGGTGGAGCCTGCCGGGATGCTTCCCACCATAAATACCAGATCTCTGGCTTCGGCACTGATGCCGCCGTTAACGCCCATCACAAAGTCAAAATGCATGGGGGCCTTGATATAGCCCTTATTATGTAAGCGGATGGCCATATCCACCATTCCCTTGTCGAATACCTCAATCTCCGGCTTCACATTCCGGGCATTCATCTTTTCTGCAAAATCCTTAATCATGTTCTCGGTGTTGACAAAAATCTCATCACCGCCGAAGTTGCAGGTTCCGCAATCCAGGGTAGCCATCTCCGGATTCAGCTGCAGCGGCTGTAAACGCTCGTCGTTGCTCATGCCCACAGCCCCTCCGGTGGATACCTGTACAATCGCGTCCGGGCATACCTCCTTGATGGCTTTGATGCAGACTTCAAACCGCTCCTTGCTCTGGGTGGGGGTTCCATCGTCCTCACGCACATGAAGGTGAATCAGACAGGCTCCCGCATCGTATGCGGACTTAGCTTCCCGTGCAATTTCCTCCACAGTGTAAGGAACTGCCGGATTCTGTTCCTTGGTCACCTCTGCACCGCAGATGCAGGCTGTAATAATTAATTTTTCCATACCGTCCTCCGTTATTCATGACAATAGAGAGTTTGCGAAGCGTACTTTCTATTGTTTCCGCTGTTTGTCCTTGGGTACCACACAGGTTCCGCTGGCCCGGCAGACTACGATGGGCTCTGAAAGCACGTCACAGGCAGAATCGTTGATATCCGGACGGGGCGCAATGACCTTGCGGGCCTCGAATTTCATCTTCCGTGAGGTGTTTCCCACACTGACAATTTCTCCCTCCGCCTCAATGTAATCTCCTGCGAACACCGGGGCTAAGAATTCCACCTGATCATATGCCTTGAACAGACCCTCATCGCCGTCCTGCATAATCAAAAGCTCCGTAGCCACGTCCCCGAAGAGGGCCAGCATCCTGGCTCCATCCACAAGATTTCCACCATAGTGGGCGTCATGAGCACTCATGCGCAAACGAATTACTGATTTCATTTTAAACCTCCTTATTCTTATTTTTTGGTAAACTTCACAAAACTTGTTCAGAGTTTTTCTGTGAACCGGTTTCCCGGCTGTTATCTATAAAAAAACAAAACGCTATCGGTGAATTATCACCAATAGCGCTCCATGCGAACATGACAGGAGAAAGCTCTGAGCCTTCATCCCAAAAACACAACTCATCAAAATTGTGTTCTTTCGGCGGATATACATTCGCCAGTAACTTCCGGCTTGATGTCCGTTATCATTCACTGGTTACCTTATGCTCCGCGCCTCTATTGCCTTTATGCATTTTCTTTGATATATTTTATATATTCATCATACTACCCATTTTTCCCAGTGTCAAGGCTTTCTTTTTAAAAATAATCACCAAAAACTTTGTCGTAATTTATGCAAATATGACGAATTTTACATTTTTTTGCTGTTTTTTGTTTTATCCATTTGCAAATTTCTACAATCTGTTCTACAATCTATTTGTTCAGAGTTTTTCTTAAAATTAACATCAAATCATATTAAATCACATTTTTACGGAGGAAAATTTATGGTTAACGACCTGATAACATGTGATGCGGGGATATGGTCGATTGTACCCCCTGTCATCGCTATCATTCTGGCGCTTATTACCAAGGAAGTCGTATTCTCACTGATTTTTGGCATATTATCTGGTACGGTTATTTATTCACTGATGACCGGCCTTGGCTTTGTAGGATTCTTTGAAACGGTTGTTAAATTAATGACCACCAAATTAGGCGACAACGCAAACATGATTGTTTTCCTTTGCCTGCTGGGCATACTGGTTGCACTGGTGACCAGGGCTGGAGGCTCTAAAGCCTATGGAGACTGGGCTTCCAAGAAGCTAAAAGGGCCGCGTTCCGCCTCTGCGGCAACCTCTGCATTAAGCTGTCTGCTCTTTATTGACGATTATTTCAACTGTTTGACAACAGGTACGGTAATGCGCCCTGTAACAGATAAATTTAAAATGTCCCGGGAAAAGCTGGCTTATCGAATTGATGCGACAGCCGCTCCCATTTGCATCATTGCCCCTATTTCTTCCTGGGCTGCATCCGTTATTTCCTATTTTCCAAAGAATTCAGAGCTGTCTCCCATGGCTGCATTCATACAGTCCATTCCCATGAACCTGTACGCCATGCTTACATTGTTTATGGTATTCTGGCTGGCTCTCAGGAAAAACAGTGATTATGGCCCCATGGCAAGGGCGGAATACAGAGCTGCCACCACCGGAGATTTAGGAGCTACCGATAGCACACAAGCCGATGAAGAATTCAACAAGCATACGGCTGCGGATTCCAAGGGCCGTGTGATTGACCTGGTTCTTCCGATTCTGGTATTAATCGTACTTTCCATCGTATTCATGCTCTATGTAGGCGGTCTGTGGGATGGAACCGGAAAGTCTCTGTTTCAGGCCTTTGGCGATACGGATTCCGGAGCCGCTCTGGCCCTTAGCGCATTTTGCACCTTGATTTTTACCTTTATCTTTTTCATGGTAAGAAGAGTTCTTTCCTTCAAGGAGTTCTTTGGCTGCATCAACAAGGGGGTATCCTCCATGGTGTCTGCATGCGTGATTCTGACGCTGGCATGGTCTATAAGCGGTGTGTGCCGCGACCTTTTAAACACAGGCGGATTTGTAGCATCGATAGTAGAAAGTTCCGGTATTCCGGTACAGCTTCTGGCTCCCATCATTTTCCTGATTGCGTGCGTCCTTTCCTTCTCAACGGGAACAGCATGGGGAACCTTTGGTATTCTGATTCCCATCGTGATTTCCATTACAGAAATCGCCGCACCGGAGCTGACCATCCCCTGTCTGTCTGCTACTTTGGCAGGTTCCGTATTCGGAGATCACTGCTCACCGATTTCTGATACAACGATTCTTGCATCTACCGGTGCAAGCTGCAACCACCTGGCCCATGTGGGAACCCAGGCTCCCTACGCAATTACCGTTGCAGTCTGTTGCTTCATAGGTTATTTTATAGCAGGGTTTACCGCAAGCCTTGGCTTCGCTGTCAGCGCATCTATCAGTCTTGGAGCATCTCTCCTATGCCTGATTATCCTCCTCATCATTTTACCGAAGGTATGGGGTGCGGATAAGGTCAAGGCACGGACTTAAAAAGAGATAGATAAAGCCTATAGTTAAATAGGGCTTCGGAATAATGTTCAAAGCATCGTCAAGACCATCGGCTTAGCCGGTGGTCTTTCACTTTGAGAAAATGACGATTTTGACCGTAATGCTATGACTGTCATAATTACAGCACCACAAAAAAAGTAGCAAAAGCATAAGTGTTCTTCATCTCTGGTCCTGCAAACATTCCCAAAAGTTTTGAGTTAAAATCAATGAGGCCGCCAAGAGTAGGTATCAATACCCCCAGTCGGTTATATGTAGTAGTAATTCCTGCCCCATTAACACTAATACTATTTTTCCTCATTTTTGAGAATATGTACCATCTGATACGCAGCTTCATATAACTTCTCGTATGTGCTTAATCTGCTTTATTCTAAGTCGCGGTATTGCCGCTTTCAGAGCAGCTGCCAACTCCATATACCCCTGTTGATCTGCAGTTTCAACAGCAGCTTTTAATGTCAATGCCATTTCTTTCCCTTCCTTTCTTGTTGTTATTTTACAGTAAACTGAGGGTAAAATAAAGTACGTAAGTTTGTCACCGATAACTTACGCACTTTACTCGTCAAATCCAATTACTATTTTTTACTGAAATACTTCCACATCCAATTCAAAAATCTGTCTGCAGGCCTTTCCTGCCCTCTCCATATCCCTGCTGCGTATCCCCTCCAAAAGCTCCCGGTGGGTAGGAATTGTAGCCAGCCAATAGGGCGTTGCACCGGAAATTCGCATTCCATAATCTGCCAGTGTATAGGAAAGGTTGTCCACAAGCTGTACCAGGGTGGCATTTTCACAAAATTCCCGTATTCTCTTATGAAAAAGGAAATCTGCTTCCTGCAGATAAACGTTCTCTCTGGCTCCCTCCTCCATCTGTAACAGAGGCTCCTCCAAAAGGACAAGCTGCTCCTCCGTCACCGTCTGGCATAATTTCTCCACAACGCCAAGCTCAAGAAAATATTTTGCTTCCAAAATTTCCTTAAAATTCTTCTCCCAGAGGGTCATATGTATAAAATCCCGCTCCGTGTCTTTGGCTACATAGATGCCTCTTCCGGTCTGTACACTGATAAAGCCTTCCTGCTCCAGTACTCTAAGGGCCTCCCGCACAGAGTTCCGGCTGGTAGCGCACTGTTCCGCCAGGGCGCGCTCCGATGGAAGCCGTTCTCCCTCTTTCAGATGATTTTCCTTAATAAATTTTAAAATAGCCTCTGCTATCTTCATATACAAAGGCTCTTTCACTACCATCTGTATTCGATTCGCCTGCATAGCTGCTCTCTCCAAGTCATTTTCTTATTTTCTGAACACTTTTCACTTATTATAACACTGTGTTTTCTGAAATGCAAGAATTCCACTCACCCGCTTCCTTGCGAAAATTTCCCGAAGAATGCAAAACAGGCAGAGAGTTTCCCGGGCTTTCCTTCCCCAGGTCTCTCCTGCCTGTTTTACATCCTTACCAATAACCTCCTGCTAACCCTTTACCGCACCGGCTGTCATTCCTTCTACTACATATTTCTGTACAAACATAAACATAATTGCCGTGGGCAGGAGCGCCAAAACGCCTCCGGCCATCAATGCACCCCACTGGACACTGTATTTTCCAATCAGGGATTTCAGACCTACCGGTATCGTCCACATATCCGGTGTATTTAAGAATATGGTTCCTGCAATCAATTCATTCCATGCTCCGATAAAGGCAAATACAAATACTGCCACGATGCCCGGGAACATCACAGGAAGTACAATTTTCCATAAGGTCTGCAGACGGTTACACCCATCCACATAGGCCGCTTCCTCCAGCTCGTAGGGAATCCGCTCAAAAAAGCTTCGCATGGTTACCACACAGAACGGCAGGTTGGTTATAATGTAGAAAATAAAAAGGGAAATCCTTGTATTTATCAATCCCAACGCCGCAAAAGTCACATACAGCGGAATAATAACCAAAATTCCCGGTATCATCTGTGTCAGCATGAAGAAAATCAGTACGCCGCCTTTGCCCTTAAATTTAAAGCGCGCAAGACCGTAGCCGCCCAGGATGGATAAGAGCACAACCACCACTGCGGTTACCAGGGTAATAATTACACTGTTTTTAAGGTAGGTGCTGTATGACAGCATACGAAACAGCGACTGGTAATTCTCCAGGGTAAATGTCTCTGGAAAATATGTGATGTGCTGCGCATTTACAATCTCAGTATTGGTCTTAAAAGAGGTAATCACCATCCAATAAATAGGCAGGATTACCAGCAAACCATAGAAGGTCAGAGAAACGGCGCGCACCGCATTTCCGATTCTTCTGGATGTTGTTCTCGACATTAGAAATCACCTGCTTCCTCATATTTGCTGATTTTCAAAAACAGAACCGCATAGATGCCCAAAATCACCAAAAGCACCAATCCCAGCGCACCGGCAAGGCCGAAGTCATAGCTCGAAAACGCCTTCGTATACATATAGGAGGGCAGTGTCTGGGAATAGTTGGCAGGCCCGCCACCCGTCATAATCACAATTAAGTCGAAGGAATTGAATATCCATATGGTACGAAGCAAAACCGTCATAATGATGGTGGGTTTGATAAAGGGCAGCGTCAGAGAGAAGAATTTCCGAAATACCCCGCAGCCGTCAATATCCGCAGCCTCATAAATGTCATTTGGAATAGACTGAAGCGCTGCCAGTATCATAATCCCGAAGAAGGGAATCCCAATCCATATCATGGCAATCATTACCACCAGCAAGGATAAGCCGGGGGTTCCCAGCCAGGCCGGACCCTTTTCCATTCCCAACTTCATTAAGATATCGTTTATCACACCGTATTCTCCGTTGAAAGACCACCGGAACAAAAGGCCTACTACGAATGCGGAAAAAGCCCAGGGAAGGAACACGATAGACTGATAGATGCCCCGGCCAGGAAAGCGCTTCTTCAATGACAGCGCAAGGCCCAGACCAAGCAGGAACTGTCCTGCCACAGAGCCCACCACGTATATGACAGAGTTCTTTAAAATCAGAGCAAAATCATTGTCTCCGAATAATTTTTTGAAGTTTTCAAAATTATTAAAGTAGATATCCCCGCTTCCCAGCTTATAATTCTGGAACGCCATGATACAGCTCTTTATCAGAGGATATCCAAACACCAAAAGCAGCGGAATCAAAACCGGAAGCATAAAGTAATAAGGCATATATTTCCGGCGCCGGGCAAGCTTGCCAGACCTTTGTTTCCCATTCGTATTTTTACTCATATTACCTCCTGATAAGAAGGCTGCCGCCCTCCTTTGAAGTGAAACCCCTTTGCCAGGCGAAACACTCATCCTTAGAAAGGGCGGCAGCTCTCCAAAAAGTTACATTACAAGCGCTGTTTCAATTACGGTCTCCGGATGCTCTTCCTTATATGCTTTCATCCGCTTTTCCAGTTCGTTGCAGATGTTGTCAAGAGATGTCCTGGCATCCTGTGTACCCAGAAGATATTTCTGAATTTCCTCGTGCATCATGCCCTGATGCATATCCGTATAGTCAAAGGGACCAAACATAGCCGGAACCGCCATGTTGGGGTCATTGAGCTGCTGTACAAATACTGTGTAGGGCCCGTCCGGTCCAAACATCGGGTCATTTTCCACGTCCTTCTTAATGGGAATCTCACCGGTTTTCTGGCAATATTCAATGTTGTTTTCCGGTGTGGTTAAAAATTCAATTAATTTCCATGCGTTGTCCGGCTGCTTACTGTCGCCGGAAATCGTATAGGAATACGGAGCGTTTACCGTATTGTAAATTCTGCCGTCCTTGGTGCTTCTGGGCATGGGCATTACCATCCACTGGCTGTCCTCCATATTGGCAATACAGGTAGGCGCTACTTCGGAATCGTTAATCAAGGTTCCGGTCAGTCCACCTGTGAAGTTATCAACCATCTCGGTGAAGCCCCAGTTGATGGCGTCCTCGGGAGCACAGCCGTCCAGGTAGATATTGGTCCAATCCTCAAAGGCCTTGAGACACTCGTCACTGTTAATCAGAATATTACCCTCCTGGTCATAGGTATTGCCTTCTGTGTAGCTCTGAAGATAAACCAGCAAGGGGTCAAAGGCTCCACGAGCTCCACGGTAGGAAGCGCCATAGTGCTTGTTTTCCACATCCGTAAGCTTGTGAACCACATCAAAGAACTCTGCATAATCCCAGCCCGCTGCCGGATCCAGTGTAATTCCCGCTTCCTCGCACCAGTCCTTTCTCACATATACGCCCTTCACCATCAGGCCGTCCGGCACGGTATAAATATGCCCGTAGCGATCCTCCTCGCTCTTCCACAGCAGCTTATTTACTGCATCTGTGTAGGTGTCTCTGGTGTCTCCAACATACTCGTCAAGGGGGATAACCCATCCGGCCTGGGTATACTGTCCCAGCCATCCAGACCAGGTAGTCATAACATCTGGAAGCTGCCCGGAGCCACCCAATACCGTAATTTTGTTTGCTGCATCATCCCATGGAACGCTCTCGTAAATTACGCTGATTCCCGTTTCTTCCTCAAATTTTGCGAATATCCCCTCATAGTAGGTCTGACGCATCTCACTGGGAGAAACATCCAGGAAACGCAGGGCTTCTCCGCTGCCTGCACTGCTTTCTTCACCGTTGCCGCCGTTTTCTGTGGTACTGCCGGGGTTGTCTCCTTTGCCGCCGTCTTTTCCGCAGCCTGCAAGAGCCGTTGCCGTCATCGCCGCCGCCAATACCATTGCCATTACTCTTTTCTTACTCATAGTCCTAGTCCTCCTTTTTCTTTTAACTTAATCCGGAATTACATTCCGGCAAAAGCTCTATCAAGATCGTCAATTAAGCTCTCGCTGCCTTCCAGGCCACAGTAGAGACGAATCAGTCCCCGGTCTGCCTGAAGGAAGTGAAGCTCCTCCTGCTCTGCCCGATATAGCGGTGCGATAGCAAGACTTTCGTATCCACCCCAGGAGCATCCCTTGCCAAACAAATGCAGTCGATTTATGAACTTCACCGCTTCCTCCGGGCTTGCATCCAGCTCCAGACTCATCAGGCTGGTATGTCCCTTCTGCTGCTTCTTAATCAATTCTGCCTGTGGATGGGATTCAAGCCCCGTATAATACACTCGTTTCACCTTGGGCTGCTTCTCCAGATACCGGGCTACCTCAAGACCAATGCGCTGGTGCTCCTTAACCCGTACCGGAAGCGTCCGCAGTCCCCGGATGGCCAGCCAGGCTTCCATAGGCCCCAGGATACTGGCGTACCATTCCCGAACGGTGGTAATAAGCCGGCACATCAATTCTTCATCCTTGGACGTCAGCACACCGCCGATGATATCACTGTGTCCGCCAATGTATTTCGACATGGTATGCATCACAATGTCGATTCCCATATCAAGGGGTTTTTGAAACAGCGGCGTCAGACAGGTATTGTCAATGTAAGTCTTTACTCCATACTTATGGGCCAGCTTCGTCACCGCCTCCAAATCCACCACCCGGAACACGAAGGTGGCCGGACTCTCCAGAATCATCAGACTGGTGTTGGGCTGCTTCATGGCCGCCTCCACCTCATCAAGGTCATTGCCTGACACATAGGTAACCTTCATTCCAAACCGCGGAATACAGAAATTGTTCAAAAACCGCTTCACCGGCTGATACACATCCCGCATACATACCACATGGCTGCCAGAAACACAGGTGGCCATAATAGCGGCGGCGGCAGCTCCCATACCGGAAGCAAACACCACGGCGCGTGTGCCATGTTCCAGCTTTGCGATTTTCCTCTCCAAAATATGTACGGTGGGATTTCCGTCGCGTCCGTATACAAACTTCCCCTCCTGACAAGGATTTTCCGCTGCATCCAGATAATCCTCAAACCGGTCATACAAATGCAGAGAGTTTAGAAAAACCGGCGGTACCACTGCATTCAAATATTTATCATATTCGTCTGCAGTATGTGTGATTGTGATTCGCTCTTCCCGAAAATTCATACAAAATTCTCCTTTCCATTTTTTCGGTATCAGGCGTTTTCAATTTGCCTATTTTTCGGCACTGTGGCGTTTTTGGTATGGTGGTATGTTGGTAAGGTGGTCCTACCACTAATGTGAAAAAATAAAATACCAACTCACCCAGTCCGTATTTTCTTGTTTTCACTAAATTGTATATCTATTCTTTGTTTTTCTTTCTCTAACGTTATTTGGATTATATAATACATCTATATTTTTGTCAATATACTATTATTTTTTATTAATTTTTTCTGTTTCCCACCTCTGCAAGGGACCGGAACATGGCAGTTATATTTTCCACCAGTCAGAACGATGTTCCCTATGATATAAAAAAGCAGGCGGATTTATGAATCCCCCTGCTTTTCTAATACATTTTTCAGTTCACTAGTTCTACAAATACAACCGTTTACCTGTTGCCTTAAAAGGCTTCGCTACCTATCTGCCGTTACTCTCTTGATAACAATCAGGGTTCCGATGGTAAGGGCAACTCCGATAGCCAGAGAAATAACAACGTTCTGTAAGAATCCTGCAATAATGAAGGAAACGAAGGAGATTGCTGCAACCGTAACTGCATACGGAATCTGAGTGGAAACATGGTTCAAATGGTTACATTGCGCTCCGGCGGAAGACATAATCGTCGTATCGGAAATGGGTGAGCAGTGGTCACCACAAACAGCGCCGGCAAGGCAGGCGGACATACCGATGGCACCCAAAGGACTTCCAATCGGGAATACATTGAGGACGATGGGAATCAGGATTCCGAAGGTTCCCCAGGAGGTACCCGTCGAAAATGCAATCAGGCAGGCAACCACAAAGATGATAGCCGGCAAGAGGTTATTCAAAGACCCCGCGGAACCCAGTGCACTCTCTACAAACGATGAGGAATCCAGCAAATTGGTAACGTTCTTTAGGGAGGTTGCAAGGGTAAGAATCAAAATCGCAGGCACCATTGCGTTAAAGCCCTTGGGGATACATTCCATGGCTTCCTTGAAGGTTACCAGTTTTCTTGCAACAAAGTAAATGATGATAATAACCAATGCAATGATTCCGCCCCAAGGAAGACCCATGGTGGCATCTGTGTTGGCGAAGGCATCTACCAGGCTGACAGAACCGTCATAATCTGCACCCATTCCTCTTCCTACATAGACCAGCGCAGTAATACAGAAGACAATCAGTACTATAATCGGAATGACAAGGTCAAACACCCTGCTCCTGCCTTTGGAAGCCGAACTCTCCTCCTCTTCGTTGCCCACACGTTCTCCGGTGGTGAACAGGTCGCCCTTCTGCGCATTCTTCTCATGGAGCTTCATGGGGCCATAATCAAACTTCATAAAGATAAGGCCTATAACGAACACAAAGGTCAGCAGAGAATAAAAGTTGTAAGGAATCGCCTGAATGAACAGGGTAATACCGTTGGTTCCCTCCGGCGTAAAGGAAGATACTGCGGCAGCCCAGGAGGAAACAGGCGCTATCATACAAATGGGTGCAGCAGTGGCATCGATTAAGTAAGCCAGCTTTGCCCTTGATATATTGGTCTTGTCCGTCACCGGCCTCATAACCGCCCCCACCGTCAGGCAGTTGAAATAATCGTCAACGAAAATAAGTACGCCCAATGCAAAGGTTGCAAGGGAAGCCCCTACCTTGGTCCTGACATGGCTGGATGCCCACTCACCAAAGGCTCTGGAGCCGCCCGCCTTGTTAAGCAGGGCTACAATGATGCCTAAGAATACTAAAAACGCGAAGATACCGGCGCTATCGGCTACTGCCGGCACAATGCCCTGGGCAATAACCGCGTCCACCGTGTGAATCGGCTGGAAGCTGCTTGACAAAAGACTTCCCACCAAAACACCGATGAACAGGGAGGAATACGCTTCCTTGGTGATCAGGGCAAGCCCGATAGCCACTACCGGCGGAAACAGAGACCATAATGTCCCCACAGGACTCATAACAGATCCTGTAAAAGCGCAGATAATAGCAAAGATTACAATGAAAGCTATTATCGCAATGTTAGAGATAGCTTTTTTACTCATAAAGTTCCCCTTTCTTCCTGGCTGTTTAGATTTTTTAATAAAAATTTTATGAAAAACTCTGAACACTTTTATTATAATCCATAAATTGCATAAAGTAAATGAAAAAAGCAAAAAAAACTTGTTGAATGTTACCAGATATTGTCAGAAGCTGCTTCTTTTTGGGGAACAGGGGCAGGACTACGTCAAAATACCTCACAGAATGTCATATTTCGTCCATAATGCTTTTCTCTGTGGCTTCTTTTCTCTTCTTAGCAGGTTCTTGTATTTACAGCCTGACTCTCCTCTGCTTATACTCGATTTGTTCAGAGTTTTTCTCATACACCAATATTATTTTATGGAGGGATTTTTTATGGAATGGAACGCAGGTATATGGTCAATTATACCACCTATCATCGCCATTGTTTTGGCGCTGATTACAAAAGAAGTTGTGTTTTCCCTGATTCTGGGAATATTTTCCGGAACCGTCATCTACTCTCTTTTAACCGGCATGGGCTTTGTCAGCTTCTTCAACGTGCTGGTGGAGCTGATGGTGGAAAAGCTTGGTGAGAATGCCAGTATGATTATTTTCTTATGTCTCCTGGGAATCCTGGTGTCCCTGGTCACAAAGGCCGGCGGCTCCCGGGCTTATGGCGAATGGGCATCCGCCAAGCTAAAGAGCAAGCGTTCTGCCTCCTTGTCAACCTCCATCCTGGGGGTGCTTATTTTCATTGACGACTATTTCAACTGCCTGACTGTGGGAACCGTGATGAAGCCCGTCACTGACAAATTCAAAATGTCCCGGGAAAAGCTGGCTTACATCATCGATGCCACTGCAGCCCCGGTGTGCATCATCGCTCCCATCTCCTCCTGGGCTGCGGCCGTCATCTCCTATTATCCCGAAAGCAGCGGAAGCGGCATGACTGCCTTCTTAAAGTCCGTACCCATGAACCTCTATGCCGTTTTGACCATCGTCATGGTTGTCTGGATTTCCGTTCGCAAAAATGCCGACTACGGCCCTATGCTAAAGGCGGAACGCCGGGCTGCCACCACCGGTGACCTGGG
>CAPNGW010000017.1:0-467 GCA_948665105.1 uncultured Lachnospiraceae bacterium | reverse complement strand
TCGGATCTGGTGGTACCCATTTTGATTCTTATTGGTTTGTCCATGCTCTCCATGGTCTATGTGGGCGGGTACTGGAGTGGCCAGGGACTGACTCTTTTTGAGGCCTTTGGAAACACCGACGCCGGCTATGCCCTGGCTCTGGGTGCCTTCGGTTCTCTGGTAATCACCTTTATTTACTACTTAATCAGAAAGACCCTGACCTTCAAGGAGTTTTTCAGCTGTATGAACAGTGGCGTCTCCTCCATGGTTCCGGCCTGCATCATCCTGACTCTGGCCTGGTCCATCGGCGGCATCTGCCGTGACTACTTAAATACCGGCGGCTTTGTGGCCAACTTTGTACAGAGCTCCGGCATTCCGGTTCAGCTTTTGGCACCCATCATTTTCCTGATTGCCTGCCTTTTGTCCTTCGCCACCGGCACCTCCTGGGGAACCTTCGGCATTCTCATTCCCATTGTGATTGCCATCAC
>CAPNGW010000016.1 GCA_948665105.1 uncultured Lachnospiraceae bacterium | reverse complement strand
ATGTTGGGAAAGCGCCCAAACTGCTCCTCCTTTAAACCCACCGCCAGCAGCTTTTCCCGGGCCAGAGCGTCCGCCTCCTTGCGCTCCATTTTTCGCACATACAGGGGATAGGCGGCATTTTCCAGCATGGTTAAATGAGAGAACAAATTAAAGTTCTGATATATCACCGAAACAGACTTAAGCCGGTAGTCGTCCCGATTGAGGCTCGCCGTGGATTCCCCATTCCAGGTAATGCTCCCGGAGGAGGGCACATCCAGCCCGGCCAGAAGAGACAAAAACGTGGTCTTTCCACTGCCGGAGGTGCCCACAACAGCATACAGGTTCCCCGGCATAAACTCTGCAGTGACACCGTTTACAGCGTATACGGTCTGGTACTTATTCCGGTATGTATAAACGGCTTCTTCGGCTTTTAAACTTTTCATGGCTCATTCCTCCACTTTCATCAGCTTCATGACATTTACAGAGCTAATCTGCCAGGCGGCCCCAGCGGCTCCCAACAGGCAGACTGCCAAAAGAACGGCAACAAGGCCAAGCGTACTTAGAAAAATATTCTCCCCAAACAGCAGGCCTAAAATCATCCCCACTCCACAGCCGCACACGGCCAAAAGGCTCTGTTCCAGGAACACCTGTAAGAAAACACTCAGCCGCTTGATTCCAATACACCGCATGACGGCAAACTCCTTCTGCCGCCCCCGGTTGGTCAAGTAGGCGGACAAAAAGCCTGCGCCCCCGGTGATTATAACCAGAACAGGAAGAATGATGCGTAAAAGGGACAAATTGTTCTCAAATTCTTCCATGGAAGATAGATAAATTTCATCATGCACCAGCAGTCCTGCCGTTGTATAATTGTTGGAGGCAAGCGGCGCCGGATGGGCAAAATACTCATACAGGTTCTGTTTGCTTTCCTCCAAAAGCTGATTGTTCCGGATGGTAAAGGAGCAGCTCGCTAACGGGAATGCCTCTGAATCTCCATTTTGCAAATCCGTATAAAACGGACAGTAAATCCTCTGTGACATCTGCCCGGCCACGGTGCCAATCACCTTAAGCATTACTTCTGTTCCACCCTTACGTACCAGCGTCACATAGACTTCCCCACTGCTGTCAGCCTGTATTTCCTCAAGCAAATCCCCGGTCACAAGACACACCTGTTCATTTCCCACAAGGCAGTCCTTGGACCAGCCATCGTAAAAATAAACTGCCCCACCGTTGATGGCTGACAAATCCGGATCAGAATCCGTGGAATAAATCCGGCGGACTTCACTCCCGGCTGGCTGGGCCAGTTCTTCCCAGGCCAATGCCCGTACATCCTTCACATATTCATCTAAATAACAGTCCCGGCCATGCCGAAGCCCCACAAGCATATCCACAAAGAAGGAGCCCACCTCTAAATTGTCCACCCCGCTGCCTCTGGCATTGGTAACGGTACAGCGTATTTGTGTATTTTCCACCATTTCTGCTATGGCGGCCTCCTGTCTGGCCTGCAGGCCGCACAGGATAATGCTCGCCAGGGTGGCCGCAAGCATCGCTGTTGTCAGGACGATACTGCTCCCTTTTCTGCGGAGCAGCATTTTCAGCGTGACAGCCGCCCGTGGATGTACCAGCTTTTTCTTCATACCTTTTTTCGCCCTTTCCGGTTCTGCATCAATCCCACTTTCGTCAGACGCCAGGCGAAAAAGCCCTCCAAGAGCAGCAGAATCACAAGCTTTACAGCCATATCCGCCAAAGCAGCTCCCAGAGGCAGCTTCAGCTCTGCGGAAAGCAATAAGTCTCCAACCCTTTGAAACAGCAGAATACTTAAGGCAGTGCCCAAAAGAACCGCCACAGACACCATAAGCGTCATCGGTATCTGCATATCACGCCAGCAGGCTTTCCCACTTACACCCATGCGCCGGAGGGAAACAATGGCCGGCCGCATTTTATGCAGAGACAGAAACAGAAAGAACCCGGCTGTCACTGCCAGAAATGCGATGCCCGCCACAAACAGCCGCAGGGCATTTTCCATCAATGCTTCCACTGCAGAGCTGGCCTCCGTAAATCCCTGGTCAAAATACAAAAGGCTTCCTCCAAGGCCCTTCTCCTCCAAAAAAGCGTCCAGCTTTTCTGAGCTTCCATTGGGAATCATGGCAGAATTTAACAGAGGGATATAGGCGCTCCCGTCCCCAAGCTCCCCAGCACCTGGAACGGAAGCCTTTGGCGCAAAAACCGTGTCTGCTCCGAAGGCATAGGTACCTTTCGCAAACGCGGGAGCAGTATAAATACCAATAATAGTATATTCTTTTTGTATCCCCAGACTGTTGTCCGGCATACAGGCATCCATCTGAAACACGGCGGAGTCCTCTCCTCCACTTCCATCCGGCTTGATATTTCCGCGCTGCACCACATAAGGTCGGAACAGCTCCATGGTCAGCGTATCGCCCACGTTAAGATTGTTTTTCTCCGCATAACCAGCACTTACAAGGCAGACATCCTGCCCGTTCCTATATTCATCCCCAGTAAAGCTTCGCCCTTCCAGGATGGACGCTTCCCCTGTATTGAACCAGTACATGCTATCCACATTGTCTGTAAGCATCAGTTTTACAGAGCGGTAGTTCTGCTCCACCGCCGGGATGATGGTATCCCGCCAGAGTTTCCCCTCTTCACTGTTCAAAAAATCATCCACGCTGCCGGTATATTCCGTATACAGCGGCAAAACATCCTCCGAAAGCACCCAGTATATTCTTCCATCCTCAACACTTTTTTCCACGCCGGAGGAACCGGCTCCGTTTTGCAGGCTAAAAGCTCCTCTTGGCGTACCATCGGCATTGACTGGACATTCTCCACGAACCAGATACGTTTTTCCTACCTCAAAAGCGGGTGTACCATCACGATTAACAATATTTGTACCTGCATCCAGGGTTTCCGGTGGCAGCGCAGCCGAACGGAAGGTATCTGTCTCCGGGGTACCGTATTCAGGCATAGGAACACCCCTGTCCATAAAGCAAAGGGTTTCCAAAACAGACAAATCGAACAAATAACTGGTGCTGATAAATGTGTTGCTCTCCTCAAGATTACCGTTGGCATCGTAGATTGTTTGGTGGCTTTCTGATTCGTGCACCTGCACATCTTCACACCGCACCGCAAACACGGATGTGGTATAAGGTCTGTCCATGTCAGACAAATATTCCACCATATTTACAACTGGCGTCCAACTGGACCTTCCCTCTACCACTGCGCCCAGGCAAACCCGTCTATCAAGCTGGTAATCCACTGGCGCTCCCTCAAGTAACTGCTCCATGGTAACCGGAACAAATTCCCCTGTTGCAACAGGCATAGTCCCCGGAATGTCCTTATTATAAGGAATTGCTACCGTGGTATAGCCTGCATTGATTTCTTTCTGCTGCTGCCTTGCCGATTGATAGAAGCCAAATCCAATCGATGAAAATGCCACACCTACCACAAGCAGGCAGACTAGAAAAAATGAAAATACCGGCGTGTGTTTAAACAGCTTTGTAATAATACCCATGGAAAAACCACCCTCTCCATTGAAATGACCTCTGGCCTCTATTTCAGGCCAGAGGTCATACAACTTTACTTGTTTTAAATAATACACAATATAACTAATTTGTCAATACTTTTTGCATTATCAGTAACATATATAAAGCATATTGCACAAATATACAAATACTTTCCAACTGAAAAACAGCCAATTAGACAATTATAGTGGCAAATATAACAGGACTAAATTTACAATATTCAGTTTTCTTTATTACCCCCTCACCGTAGCCCGAAGAATCTTCACTTCTCCTTCCAAGGGTCTGATTCTAAAGCGCCTCACACTGGCCGGAACAATAAATGTCTCTGCATAATGCACCTCGTACGGCGCAAAGGAACCGTCTGTACTCTCTATGACAGCGCCCTTTCCATCCACAACGTTACAGCTGCTAACACCACCCTCACACTCCATTTCACAGAAGGTAGTAATCGTATACCGGCGGGTCTCAATGAATTCTCTCTCGTGCAGTCCGGTTCTTTCCACCTTCACACCGTCCTTTTCCTCCAGCTTTTCCATCTGGTTCACCAGATTCTCTCTCACCCATCCGGTAGTGCGGTCCCATTGAATATTTTTGCTGCCGTGATTCAGATGTACAGGCCGTGGCAAGCCATCCAGACCCACTCTTCCCCAGTCCCAGAGCTTGAAAGTAAAGATATATGGCGTAGCGCTGATTTCAAGCACCATGGTATTGGAACCGCTGCAATGCACAGTTCCTCCCGGAATCAAAAAGTGGTCATGTTTTTTCACTGGCCATTGATTCACATATCGCTCCGTAGGAAAAGCTTTTTCACCTCTCTGAGCCGCTTCCAGGTCTGCCAGCATTTCATTCTCGTCAATCCCTTCTTTCAGCCCCAGATATACCACGCAATCCTCCTCACAGTCCAGAATATAATAGCTTTCGTCCTGGGTATAATGCATCCCAAACGTGGACTGAATATACTCTGTCAGCGGATGCACCTGCAGGGACAGATTCTGTCCTCCCATGGTATCCAAAAAATCAAAACGAATGGGGTATTCGTCGCCAAATCTTGCATGTACCCGGTCGCCCAACAGCTGCCTGGGACAGAAAAACACCACATCTATGGAGGGAACCTCAATGCGAACATCTCCAAATTGCATATAAATGCTATTCTCCTCCGGCACGCCGTCAAAAGCCCACGCATAGTTGGGCGCTTCCCTGTCAAGGTCGCATACGTTCTTCATCCACTGGCCACCCCACACCTCCGGTGCAAAATAGGGAACCAAACGAAACGGCTCTTTGCTAAATGTTCCAAGGCCGGCACGAAAACCGTCTCCGCATACCATTTTGGGTTGATTTTTTATATTTGTATCCAGCAGAAAATCAATTTCACCAAGCAGCTGGCGTTTCATCCTGTCTGCCATTCGCCACTCCACAAAAAATCCTTGCTTGAATTTTGCCAGCTTGTGTGCCCTTTCGTTTTGGCTCTTCCAATTTGGCGCTCCTGCTGCAAAACGGCATTGAATCTCCCACCTTGCCAAATCTGCATAGACCAGGATGTCTCCGCGGCATATCAGGGAAGCTCCCACGCCATATACCAGAACAATCCCTTTTGTCCCGGATATTTTTCTACGCAGCTCCTCCACGCATTCCATTCTGTAAAAATCCCGGATATTTAAAGTATTCATAATTCCGAATACCCTGTCCTCCGTGACGAATTGCTTAATGGCTTCCTGATATTCTTTGTCACTGACCATACATTCCTCAGCAGAAAAGATTGTGGCATTCAGCCCCTTAAGTCCCTGAATAATCTCAGCCGTATCCACTTCCGTATAGGTTTCCAGTACAATAATCTGACCCTCTTTTTTCTCTACCGCGGCCTTCAATTCTGCCGTAATATCTTCATATCCGGCCCATGCCGGATATCCGACAATATTTTTCACAGGACTCTTGTCATAATTTCCATAAATTTTTCTCATGTTGAACCTCTTTCCTCCATCTGTCCAAGTTACAATAATGCTGCCCCAATCATGCCTGCCGCATTTCCCAGCTTTGCCTTAACAACCTTAACCGGCAGAAATCTGCCTCCGAAGGTTTTCCCATTCACAACCTCGTTCAGATAGTCAAGATACATATCCGCAGAGCCCGAAACACCTCCCCCTAATACGATTACCTCCGGCCGTAGCACATTGGCCAGACTAACCAGTCCTTCTCCCAGGTAATAACGAAAGCCTTCCACCACCTCTTTCGCTTCAGGCTCCCCTTCCCGCGCCCGTTTAAAAATCTCCTGTGCCGAACAGGCTTCCATTGTCATTTCCTGAAATGTCTTCATAATTGCTGTAGCCGAAGCATACATCTCAAGACATCCACTTCTGCCACAGGTGCAAGGTCTTCCATTATTTTCCACCGTAATATGTCCCAGCACCCCGTCACCGTCAGCATAGAGACTTCCCTTCTCAATGTGCTTATTTAAGACAAATCCGCCACCCACTCCAGTCCCAAGGGTGACCATGCAGACCCGGTCATAGGCTTTTCCGGCCCCCCACACTGCCTCTGCCAGCGTAGCACACTTAGCGTCGTTTGCAAGACACACTGAAAGTCCTGTACGTTCCGCAAGGTCTGATGCCAAGTGCTTATTCTCCCATCGGATATTGTTGGAATAAAGGATGGCGCCTTGCCTGCTGTCAATAATCCCGCAGGAGCTAATCCCTGCCTTTTTCACCCCATACTTCTCCGAGAGCTTATTTACCACCCGGCCCACTTCCTCCGCAAACTCCCGGTAATCCAAATCGCTCCTGGTGAGAATCCGTTCCTCCAACACCACTTTATCCTCAAGAATCAGCCCTATTTTGGCGGACATTCCACCAATATCGATTCCTATTGCATACATATTATTCCTTCCACCTTATACATAGATTAGAACTTTTGCCTTCCTTAAAAACTTTCACTTCAGAATGCGGGGACAAGTAAATATGCCAAAAGGCTTCAAATGATATTCATACGCAAAATAGGCTCCCGCCGTTTCCCATGCGCACTCTCCATACCACTGGTAATTATCATCCGAATTATGCAGGGGACCAAGGGTATTGTGCCGATTTCCAAATACCGTAATATCAATGCTATGCCGCCCCACAGGCAATGCTCCCAGATTCACTTCATAGGGAGCCGTAAAAATGCTTCCCACACGTTTCCCATTGACGCTAATGCCCAAAAGCGGCGCTGAGAAATCATGACAGAACAACCGGCAGGGCGTTCCGTCTGACTCATACTCACAATGGTAGGTAAAGCTCCCGCTGTAAAAGGCCATGCCCTGATTCTTCACGTCACCAAACGTAAGTCTTGCAGGAAGCTCCGTCAGTACTGTCTCTCTTCCCGCAACTCTTACCCCAAATTCTCCCAGTAAATACATCGGTTCAATATAGCTCTTGGGCCCAATCCTCATTTGTATCATTAATTCATTTTCCCCCATATGCACAGGGCCAAGGGGAAGAATCTGGATGGCTTCATCCACATACCACCCAGTTGATTCCGCTGTGACTACACTTCCGTTCCAGAAAACCGTGCAATATTCCGGCCGCTCGATTCCCAGACTGACCGGTATGTCCTTTATCTGGCTGTTAATCACAAAGCGAAGCTGCAATTGGTCCTCTCTTGTATCCGGCCGCTTGTCTGACCAGGGCTGGGCAAATCCTCTGTGATAATGAAGCTCCTGGTTTACAGTCCTCCAAATGCGCAGAATTTCCTCAGGACCTCTCATCTCTCTGCCATTGACAGAATACTCCGGCATATCCAAAAGCAGTACATTGGGCTCTGCCAGGGAATATCCTTTGGGCCACAGCTCCGCCGCAATCACAGATTTTTTCTCCTCAAAGAAATGGCCTCCAGTGATTTCTTCCTTTGTCTTCGTAAGGAGATATAGCATACTCTGGGCCGCATAGATTTCCTCTGTCAGCCAGGTCTTTCCATCCCGGTGGGTACAAGGCTGTCGATACATCTCTCCTGTAGCCGCATCCAGTCTGGTCACCTCATAAATGCCTTTTATGGACACGTCACATTTTTGACACGGAAGTCCCTCCCCCTGTATCTCAAAGAAATGGGGCTTCTCCTGTTTCGTGGTATTACACAAAAACAGAAAACGTTTCTCCCCCTCCTGCCGCAGCTGATACATGATATCCTTGGCTCTCCGTCCGCTGCTCCTCACCGTCACCTCCACCTCACGGTCACGTTCCAATGCATTTAACACAGCTCCCTTGGAAAATGGGATAACCTCACAAATCTCCGCCAGCCTTTGAATGCCGTCGCTGGGTATAACGTCAACGTAGGCCCCTGCCTTGTCCAGAAACAGAATACGTCCGTTGCTTTTTGCAAACTCCCAAAGACAGGAAAGCGTGGTAGAACGCAAGTTCTCGCAGGCAGGCACTATAATCACATCATAGCACATCTTTCCTACATGAAATCCTCCCTGGCTTCCACCATACTGCTCTTTCAGCAGACGCTCCGAAATAAAGTCAAAATCCTGCAGGCCAAAGGTCAACCACTCAATCAGCTGCCGGAACCGTTCTTCCATGTCCTCCCGGTCAAGGGCTGTCTGGAGCATCGGTCCCCAATGGAGCCAATAGCTCTCTATCGGGTGGATGACACCCACATGTACCACACCTGTTCCGGCCCGCATTGCCATATTTACACGGGCAAAATAGTCTTCCAGCTGCTTGTACTCCTGATACCAAGGCGCCTGATAATGAAAGGATGCCGGGTAATCTCTCTTGGAGGCTCCCTCCATGGACATCAGAGACAGGTGAGGCACCCGGTGGGTAATGCCCATTGCCGCCTGCCAGTCTCCCTGCAGCTTATATCCCCGAAAGGTAAAATCCCAGTTGGTCACACCGTATAATTCGCTCATTACTCCATCCCGGCCATCCTGACGAGAAACACTCTGCGCCTGCTTTGCGGTGGAATATTCTCTGGCATCGCACAGCATATCAATACCCGGAATATGGAGGTGATGATAGCAGCGCATAGCCTCTCCGATGGCTCTGGTCTGAGACCAAAGTGTGGATTCCTCCACTGCATGACCGGTCAGCAAAATTCCGTTATCCTGGCACCAGCGGTATAATTGCTGAAAATATGATTCCGAAAACCGCTCCGCCACAAAATCATGATAGCGGTATCTGGCACGGGATACCTGCCCCTTGGGCAGCTCCCAAATCAGCTCCGGCAGAGAATCCAGCAAGGATTCCTGATATACCTCCTGGTAGCCCTCATCCAAATCATCGGTAAAGGACATATGTATATCCTTCTTCTCCTCCGGAAGCGCCAGGCTCTCCTTATAGGCAAACTGCGGCTCATCCGTGAAAATCGCAGGTATTGACGTGCCAAAATGCTCTCCGCAGGCCTCCTTATACCGCTCATGGGTTACCTCCAGAAATTCTCTGATGACCCGGGGATTTAAGGTATCCACATAGCCAAACCCACTGTACCAGATATCATTTCGCTCCAGCGCAAGATAGGCATACCACATCTCACCACCAAAGGAAGGCTTTTCACCCTTCTCACATCTGGAATACCGCTTCAGACAGCCATCCTCAAGCAGGACCTCATACTGTCCCAGAAAATAGCCGTCCGGGTCCTCACCCTCCTCCTGCAGCTTCAAAAACTCTTCCCGGTTCTCACAAAACCGCTCCACATCGGGGAAAGCTTTCGTTTCACAATCAGCCCCTGTCCGGGCAAAGGGTGTAACCAGCAAGCACCGGGAGGCATTCTTTGGGCCGGCAATCAAGCCTCCTGCTCCTCCCGAGGGCCACCGGTCCTCATCATACAGCCAGGTGAAAAGCCCCTGCTCCTTTAAGGACCTCTCTGCTGTCTGTACCAAATCCATAAACTCTTCTGATAAATACGCATTCGCCAGCCCATAACGGGAATGTACATTTGCTCCCCCAAATCCCATTTTCTTAAAAACAGCGGCATCTCTTACAATCTTCTTTTCATCCACCTGGCAGTTCCAGGCCCAAAAAGGAACACTTCTGTACCGGGCAGCGGGATTCAAAAAGCCTTCCGGCTGAAATCTGTCCTTGGTATATCCATCCATCATTCTCTCACTCTTTGTCCTTCCTGTTCTTGCGAGACCAGACAATAAAATACACACTCTGAGAGGATTCTATTGTCATAAATAATACAGGCAGCTACTGAGCGTATCCTTCACACCTCTCAGCACCTGCCTGTTCCTTAGCCTGTCATCCTTATGATTTTGGGACTACCCGTTTTCACCGCTCATATAGAACACCCACTTCTTACTGAATGCGAAGAATATCATGGTGACTATCAGGGTGATAATCAGCAATATCCACGCCATAGCGCTGGCATATCCCATTTGCCCATCCTTAAATGCTTTATCATACAGATAATAGCCATAGTAATAAGTAGAACGGGCCGGACCTCCGTTGGTCATAATAAATGCCTGCATAAAAACCTGGAAGCCACTGATAATGGACATCACTACGTTATAAAATATGGAGGGAGTCATAAGAGGCAGGGTAATCTTAAACAATCTGCTCCACATCCCCGCACCGTCAATATCCGCCGATTCATACAAATCCTTGGGGATATCCTGAAGCTGCGCCAAATAGATAACCATAGATCCTCCACAGGTCCAAAGCCCCATCAATGCAATGGACAGCTTGGAAGTGGAAGGGTCGCTGAGCCATCCGATAGGCTCTGCTCCCAGCAGCCGATAGATTGGCCCCAGAAACTGATTAATCAACCCGAAGCCCGGCTGGAACATCCACAGCCACAAAAGCGACATCGCTACCATTGACACTACATTAGGCAAATAATATACCGTTCTGTAAATGTTTATTCCCTTAACCCGGTTATTTAAAAGTAACGCCAGCATCAGGCTGAACACCAGATTCAACGGCACGGAAATCAACACATGTACGAAAGTATTCCACATAGAAGGCCAGAAGAGTGAATCATTGGTAAACATAATAATATAATTTTTCAATCCCAAAAAGGTGGGAGCGCTCTTCATGTTATAGTTTGTAAAGCTAAAATACAAGGATGCCAAAAACGGAAATGCCGTAAGTACAACCAGCCCAATGATAAACGGGGAAGCAAACAGTAATCCCGCTCTGGCCTCCGCATTCAGTTTTCTTTGTTTTTGCTTTTTTGCTATATTCTTCATGCCAATACCCTCGTAATCTATGACTATTTCTTTTAATTTGTGGACTCAAAATTCACTTTCTTTTCCAGATAGAACTGCTGGGCCTGGGCCAATACTTCTTCCACAGGAGTTCCGGTCTTTGCAAGCTCCATAAACTGGTTCCAGTCCTCATGCCACTTGGGTGCAAAATCAAAATAGGTTTTCTCTCTGGAATATGCAATTTCATCAATGATCACATTCATAATATCATCTGTGCGCAGGTTCTCATTTGCAGTCTTTGAAGCAGTAAGCCAGCCCTGGCTGTTGTAGAAAGCTTCCATATTTTCCGGTTCAAGCATGTACTTAATAAATTCCCAGGCCCCCTTAATCTTAGCCTCATCCTTGGTATTAAATGCCTCCAGGGACCAGCAGGAGCTCCAGTTGCTACGCACGCCTCCCTCAGCCGGAACCGGCATGGGCACGCATCCGTATTCAAAGTCTACATTTGCATATTTAAGAGCTGCATATTTCTGGTCATTCGCTACCATCATGGCAAGCTGTCCGCTTAAGAAGCCATCTGCTGCCAGCACCTTTCCTGCATCCGTAAATGCCTGCAGCTGGGAAGCCGGATAATCCTTATTAAAGTCTACCATCCACTGAAGAACTTCTTTCTGGGGCTCCTGATCCAGCAGGGGATTGCCCTCTGCATCGAAGTAATCAAGTCCTGCCTGCCACAAGAACTGATGATAGTTTGCCTCTCCGGCGGTGGGGTCAAAGCCAAGCTGCTTAATTACGCCGTCTTCCACAATGTCCATCTTATGTGCCACATCATAAAGCTCTTCCCAGGTAGTGGGCACATCCTCCTCACTTAAGCCCGCGTCCTTAAAAAGGTCCAGATTGTACCACAAAACACGGCAGGTAGAGGACATAGGAAGCGCATACTGATTCCCATCGTAAACGCCCGCTGCCACTTCTGCCTCATACAAATCACTGGTGTCATAGCCGTCTGCTTCCATATAAGGAGTCAGATTTGCTATCGTTCCTGCCGCTGCACGAGTCGGAACGTCATCCATGGTATACATAAATACGTCAGGGGCCACATCACCGGCAAATGCCGTTGTCATTTTACTGAAATAATCCAGGAAAGGATATCCCACATGCGTAATCTCATACTTGTCCTGTACATTATTAAAATTCATAATCAACTCATTCAGGCTGTCATAGCCATCTGAGCCTTCGGGAATAATATGCCAAAAGGTTATCTGTGTCTTCTCTCCCGAGGGAGTATCCTCCGTTCCTCCTTTAGAATCTTGCTCCTTCTGGTCTGTCTGACCGTCATTTTTACCATCACCATCCCCTGTGCCGGAATCACCGCAGGCTGCCAATGATAACGTCATTGCTCCTGCCAGCAATAAAGCCAGTACTCTTTTCACATTCTTTTTCATACCTTTGTACCTTTCCTTTCTAAAATTTAGTTTTGTCATTTTATATCGCAAGCTGTCGCTTAATAAAATGCTTATCCTTTGATTCCGCTGAACGTAATTCCTTCGATAAATTTCTTCTGTGCCAGGAAGAAAAGAAGAACAGTAGGAATCATTGCCACCAGCGCTGCCGCCATCATCAGATTATACTGGGCCGTATATTGAGTCTGGAAGGTCCGAAGTCCAACGGCCAGTGTCAGCTTCTTGGGGTCTGTCACATAAATAAGAGGTGCAAAAAAGTCATTCCAGGTGAACATAAAGGTGAACAATCCCACCGTCAGCATAGCCGGCTTTGCCAAAGGCAGCACCAGACTCCAGAAAATCCGAAAATATCCCGCTCCGTCAATACGTCCGCTCTCACTGATTTCCTTGGGAACCCCCTGGAAAAACTGGCGCAGCAGGAAAATATACATACTGCATCCCACGCCAAAAAAGCAAGGAACAATCAAAGGAACATACGTATTCAGAAGATTCAGCTTCGAATACATCACAAACATAGGAATCTGAATTACCTGAGCCGGAATCATCATCAATGCCAGCATAACCACAAACAGGGGTCCTTTGCCCGGCCATTTCAGTTTTGCAAAAGCATACGCCGCAAGGGAAGAGGAAAATATCGTTCCCACGATACAGGCTGCCGTAATAAATAAACTGTTTCCGAAATAACGGGTAAAGGGAATTCTGGTCAATGCTGTCTTAAAATTCTCCCATATCAACTCTTTCGGAAAGAAACTGGCCACATTCACCATGTCGTTGGGCGATTTTAATGCGGTAATAAACATCCATACCAGCGGAAACACAAAGAACAGCCCCAGTCCCAGCAATACAATATGAATGATGATGCTTTGTATCAGTCTGGTTCTCTTTCTACTCCGTAATTTCTTTCCTTTCTTCATTACAAAATTCCCTCCTGAATAGTCGTATCATGAAGCCGTATAAACCGCGGGTGATAGATATCAGCTGTCCTGCAATTTTCCTTCATAGACGGAGAATTCACATTATAGCTTGCCAATATACAATCCGGAGTGGACAGATGCGAATGCGCCTTGGCATTGTATGTATATACTGTCTCGTTCACACGTCTATTTTCATCGCACTCATATACTCTGTTTGCCTCCGCGAAGGGCCCCCAGGGCGTTTCCCCTATGGCATATCCCACATAAGGAGACTTTCCGTCATATTGAAATACCGCTAAAAATTTTCCTTTATTAATGCCTGCAGTAATGGGGACTACACTCATCTCACAGGAGATATGCTCAAGGACACTGACGCCGTTCTCAATTCCCGGAACAAAATCCCGTCCGTTGTAAAAGCGCCAGTTGGCAGTATCCGTAAATTCCTCCGGCCGGACTCTGCCCACAATCATCTGGGGCCTCCCATTTTCATTTACAAGAGATGAAATATATCCATACCCGTAGATGTATCCGTCTCCGTGGGGATATCCCATGTCCGGATGATAAGGCATATAGGCAATCCCTCCCACATACTGCCGGTCTGCCTCTCTTCGGTAAAGGTCCGCCTTTATCTGCCTGGATTTGGAAAACTCCGGTCTTTTATCTATAATGGGTATTTCTACAATACAGACACCCTTCACCTTAAACTGCCAGCCTTCCGGCCGTCCCATATCGCTGTTCATAATCAGAGGAGACAAATACAGCTTATCACCGATTACCACACCATCCTGCAGCCAGAACCATTCCTCGTGGGGGTCGGGATTCCCTTCCGGTACCAACGCCGTTTTTGCGTGACCATCTTCATCTTTTTCAATCACAAACTCAATCTCGTCCAAATCGCCTTTCATCAGTGCATATGTATTATTCGGCATTTCCACCGGTTCCATGCGTTGATGATTCTCATCCACCTTGCTCACAAGAGTATCACCGAAAATAAACAGGGTTTCCTGGCTGTTGGCATTGTAAGCGTCGTTTCCGTCCGTCAAATTAAAAGAATTAATTCCGTCCCCTCCTGCCCAGCCGTTTTCGCGATTCTTTAAGAAGGTCTCTGTATACCGTACATCCTGTGAAGCCCAATATCCCGCGCCCGTAAAGAACCGAACCCGGCATTCTTCCATGGACTCCTCTTTTTCTACCTTTAAGAAGCGTGCTGTCATATGCCCTCCATGGTTGTCCACTTCCCGGTATTCTTTCCCATCCTGTGAGATACTGACTCTTGCATTCCCTCCGGTTCTGTGGATTCTTCCCACTGGAAGATGCGTCGGAAGCATCATTGTCTTTTCTGTTTCTTCCCGGGTCACGTATACCTCCGCAAGAAAATCATCCAAAAAGTACATCCTGTTCCTCTCCCCCCTTTTCTTACCGCTCTTTTGGCTGGCAGGTGGATTCCTTCACAACCAGTTCCACCGGAAGATGTGTCTGGCTGTTCAGCTGCTTTCCGCTCAACAGCTTCAGTAATTTCTTCGCCGCCATTCTGCCCATATCCTCAAAGGGCTGGTCAATGGTGGTGAGCCGGGGACTGGAATACTCCGCTTCCGAAGAATTATCAAAGCCCGTTACCGAAATATCCGTGGGCACCCGGTAGCCTTCCTGCTCCAGTCTTCTGATTACCTGACATGCCACTTTGTCATTTACACATTGAATCGCTGTAACCGGAAAGGACTTCACCTTCTCTATAACCTGGTCCACGTCCTCCATACAATGTTCCAGCACAAGATTTTCATTATAGGGAATCCCGGCCTCCGCAAGGGCCATTTTATATCCTTCCATTCTATCCCGCTCTGCCACAAATCCGGTTTCATTTGCGGCAAACAGGATATTTCGATGTCCGAGACCAATGAGGTATTTTGCCATCTGATAGCCGCCGTCTAGGTTGTAGGCCGATACCAAAGTAAAGGGTATCTGGGAAGGCCCGCGGTCCAGCATTACCACCGGAATCTCATGGCTTCTCAATAGCTTCATGCCTTCCAGATTCCCCTCCGGCACCATGGAAAACCAAATCACACCTTCCATTCGCCGGTCCAGACATTCCTTTACCAAATCCATCTCATCTCCTGCAGCCTCTTCGCCATACAGAATACTCATTGTATAGCCCTTGCTGAACAAATAGGACTGGGATCCGCGAATCATGCGCATAATGGAACTGTCCGAAGTGTCTGCCAGCACTAAAAAGCAAAGCTTTGTGTCGCGTTTTTCCTGCCGGCCCTTCTCCTTCTGATCTTTTTGTTTCTCTTCTTCCTTCTCGTCATTCACATCTGATACGAAGGTTCCTTTTCCTTTAATCCGAAAGATTCGCTTTTGATACACCAAATCTCCAAGAGCTCTCCTTACTGTGGGAACACTGGTGTGATATATCTCTGCCATCTGATTCTCGCTTGGCAATAATGTTCCTGGTCCGTAAACGCCCTGCTCGATTTTATCCAGAATATCACATTGAATTATCTGGTATATTGCTTTCTTTGACTCTGTCATATACATGCCATTTCCTTTTTTGATTCATGCCCTTCCAAACTTCGTAATATAAGTTATGGTAAGGGTCCCATTGTTACTCTAAGACATGTGGAAATGATATCATCCTCAACCACTTATGTCAATATATTCTCCATTTTTTCGGCAATATATACAATTTTTCATATTCTCATTCAGCATAATGCTGTTTCTTCTTCTATATAGAACTATATGTTTTTCACAAAAAAATCACGCCTGTTTTGTACATAAAATAGGTTTTTCCTTCTGTCTGTTGACGAATCATCCTGTTTTGTATATAATTTCCTCAATCTATTCTATATAGAAGATGAAGAGATAAGGAGAGTTACGACTTTGGAATCAAAAAAAACACCAGCTTCTATTTACTATTTTGCATCTACCCATTGGGACCGCGAGTGGTACCTGCCTTTTCAGGGATTCCGCTCCCGACTGGTAGAAATTCTGGATAACATCCTGGATACACTGGAAAAGGATGCATCCTTCACTCAATTTATTTTGGACGGCCAGACCGTTCTTCTAGAGGACTATCTGGAGATTCAGGACCAAAACCGGCACCGTGTTTCCGATTTGCTGACAACCCAAAGAATGGTCGCCGGCCCCTGGTATACCATGCCGGACGAAAATCTGGTAAGCGGCGAAAGTCTGATTCGCAACCTGCTTACCGGTCACGAAATTACCGCCTCACTGATGGCGAAGCCTTCCGTTCTTCCTCTGGGCTATCTTTGCGACTGCTTCGGTCATATCGCGCAGATGCCCCAAATTTTAAAGGGCTTTCATATTTCGAATGCGCTGGTGGGCCGTGGCACAAACCAGGATACCTGCCCTTCATTTTTCCTGTGGGAAGCTCCGGACGGCAGCCGTTGCGCCTCCTACAAAGTACCGGAAAGCTGCGGTTACGGCACCTTCTTTTTGGATGTGTTCGCTTCCCCCGTTCCTGAGAATGCCGATGCAAAAGAAGAGCTGCTGAAACGCGCGATTGCCTATGTTGAGAAAGAGTCTCAACGCTCTCCGCTTCCCTTTACGCTATTGATGGATGGCATGGACCATACCCCCATTCACCCGGAAGCCCCCTGGATTCTTGCGGGCCTTTGCAATCATTTTTCCTGTGACGGCTTCCTGGGACAAATCGGGGATTTATTTGAGCAGGTTTGGAATACCCATAAATCCCAACCAGACTTGCTTCCGGTATTCCACGGAGAACTGCAGGAAACTGCCCGGGCCATGGAGGAACACAACCGCCTCATACCCGGAACCCTGTCTTCCCGTTACGATTTAAAATTACAAAATGATACCGTCCAGACTCTTTTGGAAAAAGTAAGCCTCCCCCTGGCTGCCATGTCCGCCTTATCCGGATATGTAGTTCCTCCAAAATATGCCGATACCGCCTATCGGTATCTTCTGAAGAACCATGCCCACGACTCTATCTGCGGCTGTTCTCTGGACGAGGTACATCAGGATATGCACTACCGCTTCCGCCAGGCCGGACAAATCGGCAGGGAAATCTCAGATATAGCAATGAAGCATCTGCTGCCCCTTTTAACCGGCAGCGAATCCTCAGACGGCAGCGGCACCTTAAAGCTTACCCTGTATCACCCGCTCCCCTTCGTTTCTACCCGCGAGGTAGAGGCGGACCTTTGGATGCCAGCAGATTATCCATGCCGCTTTGATGAAATGATTCCTTCAGAGCAGGTTAACCAGTTTCGTCTTATAGATGCCTCCGGATCCGATATTCCGTATCAAATCCGGAAAATACAAAACAACACCACCATCCGCGCTCCCCGGGATTTTTACGGAGAAAAAAAGGACCTCTACCGCATTGTTTTTACTGCTTCGCTTCCCGCCATGGGATATGCCGAATACAAGCTGGTTCCCACCGAAAAACCGGTGCGTTTTATGACTTCCCTGCGAACCGGTGACTATATTGCGGAAAACGAATACCTGATTTTGGAGATAAAGCCTGATGGCAATATACGGTTGACCGACAAAAGAAGTCGGCACATTTACGAGAACCTGCTGCATTATAAAGACAGCGGGGAAACAGGCGATGGTTGGACACACCGCCCCACAGCTACAGACCAAACGATTTTAAGTACCTGCGCTTCGTCCGTGGAATGTACCGAAGATGGTCCCTGTGTTTGCACGTTCTGCATCACCCATATACTTCCGGCTCCGGCAGAAACCGTATACCACAGACAGCACACTGCCCGTTCCACACAGCAGAAGCCTATTATCATCAAGACCTTTGTCACGCTGTCAAGGAATGCCACACACCTTAGCTGCACTACCGAGGTTCTAAACCAATGCTGCGACCATCGGCTGGTTCTTTCCCTGAAAACAGGCATCCCTTCCTCCACCTATACGGCAGAGCAGGCCTTTGCCTTTATCGAAAGACCGGTCGGACAAAGGAAGGAAACCCACGACTGGAAGGAGCCCGATTTCGCCGGAAAAAGCTTCGCTCATATTGTCTACAGAAAGCGGCCTGACAACAGCGGCTTTGCCTTTATATCCGGCGGAGGCCTGCATGAATGCGCGGCTCTTGCCCAGGGAGACGGTCAGATGGATGTCTGTCTGTTCAGAAGCTTCGAAAAAACCTTCCTCACAGACGGTCAGCCGGACGGTCAGCTTTTGGGAACCCTGTCCTTTCATTATATACTCTATCCCTTTGATGCGGACACAACTCCCCAGGACCTGCTCTGCGCCAGAGATATACTTCAGGTTCCTGTTCTTTCCTACACAACTCCGGTTGGCAGAGGCTATCGCCCGGTCATTTCCCGGGACGGCTTCTCACTGGCAAAGCAGCACGCCTACCTTTCGCTAATAGAACCGGCTCCCGCGGAAAAAATTTCCGTTTTGGTACGGCTGGTAAATTACAGTGATGCTGCCATATGCGACACACTTACGTGTCCGCTGCCCCTCACCGCTGCCTTTCAAACGGATTTGCTCCGGGCGCCCCAAGCCCCGGCTGCTTTTGAGAACAACACCCTTTCCGTGAAGCTGAACCCTCATCAGATACAAACTTATCTGCTTCGTTTTTGATTCCGAAAGTGGCTTACATTCTAAAGACGTGCAGGACCACGACACCCTACAGAAAGACGAGGATACAATCATGTCAAAAATCAAAGAAATTTTATGTCTCCATCACAGCCATCTGGACGTTGGCTACACCCATCCCCAAAACATGCTGTTGGAATTGCAGTGCGATTATATCGAGCAGGCCATTAATTTGTGCTTAAATACCGCTGATTGGCCGGAGGAATCCCGCTTCCGCTGGACTGTAGAGGCCACCTATCCTTTGATGAGATGGCTCTCACACGCACAACCGGAACGCATCGAGCAATTCCGCCAGATGGTTAAGAAAGGCCTTATCAGCGTTTGCGCCATGCCCATGCATACTACGCCGGGTTGCACTGCCCAGCAGCTGACCCAGGCCCTCCAGCACCTGGATCACATCCGGGCGTTGACAGGAAGTAAAATTACCACCGCCATCAACCACGATGTCAACGGCCAGCCCTGGACCATGGCGCCCCTGCTTTTAGACAGCAATATTAATTTTTATATTACCGGCATCAACATTCATTTTGGTGGTATTCCTTTCCCGCGCCCCTATGCTTTTCATTGGGACACCCCGGACGGCCGTTCTCTGCCCTCCTTTCTGGGCGAGCATTACTCATTGTTTAGTCAATTCCTGTTTACTGACTGCAATGATACACAAAAAATGCACCAGGGTGTGCAGGAATATGTAAACCGGATAGAGGCCGGCGGCTGGCAGGAGGATTTCGTATACCTGACTGCCACCAATCCCCCTCTTCTGGATAACAACTGCCCGGATGCCAACCTTGCAGACCTGATTCGCCGCTACAACGCCGA
>CAPNGW010000015.1:20492-20750 GCA_948665105.1 uncultured Lachnospiraceae bacterium | reverse complement strand
TGCCATAAATACCCCAGAGCTTATCAGTCAGGCGGCAGACAAGTTTGGCAGCCAGTGCGTTGTGGTAGCCATCGACGCCAGGCGGCGGGAGGATGAAAGCGGCTGGAATGTATACAAGAACGGTGGCAGACTCGATACGGGACTGGATGCTGTGGAGTGGGCCAGGAAGGCCAGTGCCCTGGGAGCCGGAGAGATTCTTCTTACCAGCATGGACTGCGACGGTACCAAGGCAGGGTATGATATAGAGCTGACAAGGCA
>CAPNGW010000015.1:7475-20457 GCA_948665105.1 uncultured Lachnospiraceae bacterium | reverse complement strand
TCTATGAGGCGTTGACGCAGGGAGCAGCCGATGCAGTTCTGGCGGCCTCGCTCTTTCACTATAAGGAACTTGAAATTTTGGATTTGAAGAATTATCTGGCGGACCGGGGTGTGCCGGTGCGGCGGTAAGAGGGACAGGACTATGGCGGTAATTACCAATGACTGGCTTCCGGCGATAGATGCGGAATTTCGGAAGCCTTACTATGCACAGCTGTATAAATTTATTCGGGAGGAGTATAATACCAGAAAAATCTTTCCTCCGGCGGATGACATTTTCAATGCCTTTCATCTGACACCACTTAGCCAGGTGAAGGTGCTGATACTGGGGCAGGACCCTTACCACAACGACGGACAGGCTCACGGGCTTTGCTTTTCTGTAAAGCCGGAGGTGGACATTCCTCCTTCCCTTGAGAATATTTACAAGGAGCTTAAGGAGGATTTGGGCTGCTACATTCCCAACAACGGATATCTGGTGAAGTGGGCCAGACAAGGTGTACTGATGCTGAACACTGTTCTGACAGTGCGGGCCCATCAGGCCAACTCCCATCAGGGCCAGGGCTGGGAGCAGTTTACGGACGCGATTATTCACACCGTGAACCAGGTGGACCGGCCCATTGTGTATCTGCTGTGGGGACGCCCGGCCCAGTCCAAGATTCCCATGCTGACCAATCCAAAGCATCTGATCTTAAAAGCGCCTCATCCAAGCCCGCTGTCAGCTTACCGGGGCTTCTTCGGATGTAAGCATTTCAGTCAGACCAATGATTTCTTAAAGGCCAATGGAATGGAGCCTGTGGACTGGCAGATTGAGAATATTTAAAAAGAGAGGCAAATTTTTATGAACTATGATATCTGTATTATCGGGGCAGGCCCCGGCGGTATATTTGCGGCTTACGAACTGACCAGGGAGCAGAGTGACTTAAAGATTGCGGTCTTTGAAGGGGGCCACTCTCTGGAGAAGCGCCATTGCCCCATTGACGGTGACAGGGTGAAGACCTGTATTGGCTGTAAATCCTGTTCCATCATGAGCGGATTCGGAGGTGCGGGAGCATTTTCCGATGGAAAATATAACATTACCAATGATTTTGGCGGTACGCTGTACGAGCATATCGGCAAGGAGCAGGCCATCGGTCTGATGAAATATGTGGACGAGATTAATATGCGCTTTGGCGGGGAAGGCACCAGGCTGTATACCACCGCAGGTACGGAATTTAAGAAAAAATGCTTACAGAACCAGTTGAAGCTTCTGGATGCCTCGGTCCGCCACCTGGGAACGGATATCAACCTGATTGTGCTGGCGAATCTGTACGAGGAGCTTAAGGGTAAGGTGGACTTTTACTTTGATACGCCGGTTATCAATCTGGAGGTTACACAGGATGGATACTGTATCCATTGCCAGGATACAGCCTATACCTGTGGGAAATGCATTGTCTCTGTGGGCAGAAGCGGCAGTAAATGGATGCAGAAGGTCTGTCAGGATTTGGATATTGCCACCAGCTCCAACCGGGTGGACATCGGCGTCAGGGTAGAGCTTCCGGCGGTGATATTTTCCCATCTCACCGATGAGCTGTATGAGAGCAAGATTGTGTATCGGACAGAGAAATTCGAGGACAAGGTGCGTACCTTCTGTATGAACCCCCACGGTATCGTTGTAAATGAGAACACAAACGGAATCGTGACGGTGAACGGCCATAGCTATGAGGGGGAGGACAAGCAGACGGAGAATACAAACTTCGCCCTTTTGGTGGCCAAGCATTTTTCGGAGCCCTTTAAGGACAGTAACGGATACGGCGAGTACATTGCCCGCCTCTCCAACATGCTGGGCGGTGGCGTGATTCTGCAACGGTTCGGGGATTTGGTGAGAGGCAGAAGAAGTACCGAGAAGCGCATTGAGGAAGGCCTTGTGCGGCCTACTCTTTTGGCCACCCCCGGAGACTTGAGCCTTGTGCTCCCCAAACGGATTCTGGACGGTATCATTGAGATGATTTATGCTTTGGACAAGATTGCACCGGGAACGGCCAATGATGATACCCTGCTCTATGGCGTGGAAGTAAAATTCTACAATATGGAAGTAAAGCTCAATGAGCATTTGGAGAGCAACTGTAAGGGACTTTACATCATCGGCGACGGAAGCGGCGTCACCCATTCACTCTCCCACGCCTCTGCCAGCGGTGTCTATGTGGCGCGGCAGATTCTGAAAGCATAGGGAGAAGTGGCAGGCTTTCAGATTTAGTAACAGGAAGGGCGGTATCCTTCACGTTAAAATGGCGGAGAGATACCGCAGTGTCTGTTGGAGCAGGATGGAAAAAGGAAAGTACCGTACTATGACGGAAAACATGTGAAATGTTTCGGTCATGGTACGGTACTTTTTTGTATTTATCACGGGTCTCATTGCAGCTGCATGCTGAGGTGGGACTCTGATGACCCTGTAAGACTTCGCAGATTGAACCCTTCTGCGAAATCAATTTTGTCAGGTTTATATATGCTGTAGCTTCTATATGATATCTCTAATGTCGAAAAATGTCAATATATTATAGCCAAATAATGTTATAAACGCGGTTTGAAATTTTCCAACCGGTTTTTTATTTATAAAATAAGGGAGTTCCCGTTATTAGGGGTCAAAAAAATGGTCAGGAGGTATTGCTATGCCACGCAAAGGAGAAAACATCAGGAAAAGAAAGGACGGCAGATGGGAAGGGCGGTATACGGTTGCCCATGTGGAGCTGGAAAAGCCGGTGGTACGTTCCGTATATGGAAAAACCTATCTGGAGACCAAGCAAAAGCTGACGGAAGCCAGAATCCGTGCCATGACGATTAAGAGAGCGGAGGATGGAAGGTCCAGGGAAACGTATGCGGTGTACACAGTGGAGGAAGCCGCCGGGGAATGGCTGTTACGGATTCAGGCAACGCGAAAATACGCCACCTATGTGAAGTACAAAAATTGTTATGCCAGGCATCTTCGCTCTCTCGTCGGAGAGTGGGATGTCAAGCGCTTGAACCGCGAAAAGCTGCAGGAGGTTTTAGAACAGTATTTCAGCAGCCAAACAGCTTCTTCCAGTATTCGGCACAGCTTGATTTGTGTGCTGAACCAGATAATCGCCCATGGGGCAGCTGCCTGCCACATGCCAGTATTTGTTCTGGAAAATCATTCTGCCAAAGCAGCTTCCCCTCCGGTGAAGGTGTTCAGTCACCGGGAGCAGTCTGTGATAATAAATGCCCTTTATCAAAACACCACACCGGGCAAGCTTGGCATCATTCTTTGCCTCTTTACCGGGCTTCGCCTAGGTGAAATCTGCTCCCTGCGTTGGAACGATATTGATTTTACCAGCGAAACACTGCATGTGAACCGGACGGTACAGCGCATTGAAGCGGAGGGGCACAGGGCAAGGACGGCACTTTTGGAGAGCGAACCGAAGAGCAGAAGCTCCAGGCGGGGGATTCCCTTAAGCCGGAACATGGTAAGGCTTCTTAAGGAGTGGCAGGCCGCGCATGTGCCAAAGCACTCTGCGGACTACATCATTCATGCGGATGGCCCCATGGAACCCCGGACATATCAGTATTTTTTCCAAAGCTTCCTCAAGGAGATTGGGGTGGAATATAAAAACTTTCATGTGCTGCGGCACACCTTTGCCACCAACTGTGTGGAGAGCGGCATGGATGTAAAAAGCTTAAGCGAACTGCTTGGACACTCGGATGTGAAAATTACCCTCAACCGGTACGTGCATCCTTCGTTGGAAATGAAGCGCAGCCAGCTTGAGTCTCTGGATTCTATTTATGGTCATATTATGGGTCAGCAATCTGACAGGTTCTGATTTTTCTGTATTTGTGTTCTGATTTCGCAGAAGGGTTCAATCTGCGAAATACCCTTTTCCTGATTTAGTATATACAAATTAAGCAAATTGTAGTCAGCCTTAAGAACATTTTTGTGCAGAGGTGAAACATGGGAAACCACAAATTCAAGATAATCAAACCGTTTTCCTGGCTGGCGCTGGTGCTGCTGTATGGTGTTGCTGTGTGGATGTACTTAAGTCTTGGAAGGTTTATGGAGCTTATCCCAGGGAATGAGGGCTTTCTTGGGAAAGCAAGGCTGGCCCTGTGCTTTCTATATGTGATTTGCTATGTGCTTCTCCTGAATGCCATGGAGGCCCTGCAGATAGGACACCGACGGATTCTGGATTTAGCCTATGGGCAGTTTTGTGCGGCGGCCATTGCTAACCTTTGCCTTACCGTGGCCTGCTGGGTTCTCATGGAGGAAGGATTTTGGTATTTTACCATTCTGTGGGTGGGCTTCACTGCAGGTGAGAGTGCGTTGGGACTGCTGTGGATTCTTGCCCTTCATCGGGTGTACGAGCGGCCGCATTTTCACAAGGAAGCGCTGTTTATTTACGGAAAAAAAGAAGACCCCACGGAATACCGGCGTATGGGCTATACCATCAACCGCTATTTTCACACCAGCCGGGAAGCGGAGTACACGGAAGGGCTCACCGTCCTGACGGAACGGATTCAGGAGTCGGGAATCGTTTTTATCGGGGACATTCCCACCCAGCTTCGAAACCAGCTGCTGAAATACTGTATGCAGGAGAAGAAGGAATGCTACTGCCTGCCCAAGGTGTCGGATGTGTACATTCAGAATGCCCAGGTGCGGCAGCTCCATGACAAGCTTCTTTTGGCCCTTCCTGCCATCGGTATCCGCCCGGGAAGGAAGCTTATAAAGCGGGGGATGGACATAGGACTTTCCATATTGCTTCTCATACTGGTGTCTCCGGTGATGCTGGTGATTGCTGCGGCCGTCAAGGCGGAGGACAAGGGGCCGGTGCTGTATCGGCAGAGCCGGATTACAAAGGGCGGACGGGAATTTCAGATATTAAAATTCAGAAGTATGTATGTGGATGCGGAACGGGAGTATGCCAGCCTGGCCAGGAAAGAGGATAAGCGTATCACCAGGGTTGGGCGAATCATACGCAATCTTCATTTTGACGAGCTGCCCCAGCTCATCAATGTGCTTAAAGGTGATATGTCCCTGGTGGGGCCTAGGCCAGAGCGCAGGGAATTTATCGAGGCCTACAGCCTGGTGATACCGGAATTTGCCGAGCGGCTGAAGGTCAGGAGCGGACTGACGGGCTACGCTCAGGTGTACGGAAAATATAATACCGAGCCGGAAGATAAGATAAAATACGACCTGTATTACATTTACAATCATTCCATCGGGCTTGACATAAAACTAATGCTCCTTACGGTGCGGATTCTGTTTCAGTCAGAAAATACGGAAGGAATAGAGGAAGGGCAGACCAATGCCCTGAAGTCCTGGAATATATGGAAGGAAGACAGATGAACCAAAGAAAACGAAATAAGAATAAGCAAAACAGGCAAATCAAAGTCGCCGTTTCAGTGGTGCTTTCCCTTATTATATTACTCTGCGTCGGAGTGCTGACTGCTCGGCTGGTGCAGCAGCAGCGGGCCCAGGAGGAATACGACAGGCTCAAGGAGGCGGCGGTGGACAAGCTGGCGGAGACAAAGAAACCAGAGACAAAAAAACCGGAGACAAAGCTTGAACCAGAGGAGCCGTTAAAAGAGGAAGAGGTTATGATTCCCTACGAGGGAATACCGCAGGTGGATTTTAGTGCATTGTGGGAGGAGAATACGGATGTCTGCGGATGGATTTCCGTTCCAGGAACCCAGGTGGATTATCCGGTGCTTCGCAATCATGCCTCCAACGACCCCCACGACGCCTACTATCTGGATTATTGCATAGACGGAACCTACGGGCTGCCGGGAGCTATTTATATGGAGCCTTGTAATGCCGGGGAGTTTACGGATTTTAATACGGCACTTTACGGTCACAACATGAATAATGGGACCATGTTTGCGGGACTTCATCAGTTTGATAAGGAAGAATTTTTTAAAGAGCATGAGTATGCCTATGTTGTGACACCGGATAAGATTCTGGTGTATCGAATTTTTACAAAAGTGAAATATGACAACCGCCACATTATGATGGCCTTTGATTTCACTCAGGATACCCAGAGAGAGGATTTCCTGGAGTCCTTAAAAAATAACCGGGATATGACCGATCGGTGGCGCGAGGATGTGGAGGTGACTGCGGACGACCGGATTCTGACGTTGTCCACCTGCATCAAAGGGGATTACAGCAGACGTCTGCTGGTGGTGGCGGTGTTAATAGATGAGTACGAAAACAAGTAGAAACAAAAGAACAGGTACGGACGGAGAAACAAAATTAGTATGAAAACAAGTAAAGAGCAAAAGAGCAAAGGCGGGCGGAGAATCAAAAAGGTATTTCTTGGCATTGGTATCACCCTGGCAGTACTGGTGATAGGGGGACTTTCCACTTTTGTTATAGCGCGCGCGATGGGAAAGTCCAATCTGAAAAAGCAGGCGGACAGCGACGGCCCGGTATTAGATACCAGAGAAAATGAGAGCGATAAAGAGGAAGCGGGATTGGTTACCAGGAACGGTAAAAAATATCGCTATAACGAGGATATCATAACGATTCTTTGCATGGGCATTGACACCAAAGAAGCGATAAGGGCAGAGGACGGAAATAGGAATGGCGGCGGACAGGCGGACGCCAATTTCCTGCTGGTGCTTGATAATAAAGACAAGAAAATAAGCGTCATTGGGATTCCACGGGATACCATGACAGATATTGACATATATGATGTGTTCGGCCAGTATTCCAGCACGAGCAAAGAGCACTTGGCTCTCCAGTACGCCTATGGCGACGGGGGGACCTTAAGCTGTGAGCTGATGCAGAAGGCGGTTTCCAATCTGATGTACCAGCTCCCGATTCACGGGTATGTATCCATCAATCTTGATGCCATTGCCACATTAAACGACATGGTAGGCGGCGTTACCGTGGAAATTACCGATGAATACGCGGCCATGGAATACATTTCCCGGAAAGCAGGGGAGACGGTGACTTTGTGGGGTGACGAGGCGGTGCTGTATGTGCAGGCCAGAGATGTGGACAAGGATTTCAGCGCCTATATGCGCCTGGCACGGCAGAAGCAATATCTCATGGCTTTCATGAGCAAGGCTATGAGTGCGGTGAAAGCGGACCTGCCTCTGGCTCTTGAGATGTATAATTCTGTGTCGAAGCACATGATAACTAACTTAGGAGCCTCGGAAATCGCCTATCTAGCTCCGGAAGCAGTGGGATGCGCCTTTGATTCTGACAGCTTCTACATACTGGAGGGCGAAAATAGGAGGGGTCAGGTCTACGACGAATATCATGTGGACGATGAGGCTCTCTATGATTTGATACTGGAGGTTTTTTACCTTCCGGCAGAAGATTGATATTAGCGCGCAAGCGTTAATATAGACCACACAAAAAAATACGAAAGGAGAAAAAGAATGAAGAAATTTGTAACCTTTGCTATGGCAGCCGTACTTTGCTTAAGTATGGGCATGACTGCCATGGCGGCAACAAGCGTCTCTAAGGATACCACAGTGGGCAAGACAGTGGCAGCAGATGGAACAGAGCTTGCAAACCCTACCGTAACGGCTATCACCGATGAGACAGAAGAAGGAAAAGCACTATTAAAGGAGGCAGAGTCTGCAAAGCCGAAGGCAGGCGCGGGTAACACCACCGTTATCCATGCGGTAATTGACCTTACAGCTTCCGCAGACATTCAGGCAAGATTTGACGCCGGTGAGAAGGTAAAAATTACCCTCAACGTTCCCGGTATTGCCTCCTCCGACAAGGTAAGCGTACTTCACAAAAAGGCAGACGGCACATGGGAGACCTTAGCTGCAACCGCAGGTACCAACATTGTAACCGCAGAATTCTCCTCTTTGTCCCCGGTGGCTATCGTGAAGGAAGTACCGACTACAGGTACTGCGCCCAAGACCGGAGAATTCGGTTTTGCTGGTATCCTTAGCGTAATTGTAGTATGCGGCGCCGGTCTCGTACTGGTAAACAGAAAGAAAGCTGCTTAATGCGAATGCATTAGGCATAGCAAATTTATTATCGATAATTCATTTGTGTGGTGCTTGTATCGGGGGAATAGAGCCTATTCCCCTGATACTTCTAAAATACAAATTTGTAAGGTGCGTTTGAAAGAATTATGAAAAAGATTCTCATTATTTCTTCTGTCTGCGGTTTTCTGCCAAAGTTTGAGCGGGAGGACGTAAAACTTTTAAAGGAGCTGGGATACCAGGTACATTACGCATCCAACAGCAGCAATCCCGTTTACCCTTACAAAGAAAATATTTTTGAGGAGATGGGTATTGTTTTTCACGACATTGATTTGTGGCAGTCGCCCTTTGGCATTACCCACAACCGGAAAGCCATTGGGCAGATAAGAAAAATTATTGAAAAAGAAAATATTTCTGTGGTGCATTGCCATACGCCCACCGGTGGACTGTCCGGAAGACTGGCCTGTAAACCCTTAGGAACGTATGTGATATACACGGCCCACGGATTTCACTTTTACCGGGGCGGTGGATTTTTCAACTATCATTTCTATCACGGTATTGAAAAATTTCTAAGCCGCATGACGGATGTGATTGTGACAATCAACGACGAGGACTACTGGGCGGCCCGGTGTATGAAACAGCGGATGGGCGTTGAGAAAATTCCGGGAGTGGGGCTTGATATGGACTATTTTTCCCTGACTGCCCAGGAAGCGCGAAAAGAAGCCCGAAGGGCGTTAAAGCTTAAGGAAGAATTTTTTCTAATCTCGGTGGGAGAGCTTCGGGAAAATAAGAACCAGAGCGTCATTTTAAAGGCACTGGGTATCTTAAAGGACAAAGGCATGGATATGGAAAACTTTCGTTATGGGCTGCTGGGAGCCGGGAGACAGGAGCCGGAGCTTCGGAATCTGGCGGAGTGTCTGGGTCTTGAAAATGTAGCAGTATTTTACGGCTATCGGCAGGATATACGGCCATATCTGAAAGCGGCGGATGCCCTTGTCTTTCCTTCTATCCGGGAGGGCCTTGGAATGGCTGCCCTGGAGGCTATGTCCACGGGACTTCCGGTAATCGCTTCCGATAACCGGGGAACGCGGGAATATATGATAAACCATGAAAACGGTCTGGTGGCAAAGAAAAATACGCCGGAGGAATTTGCCGGGCTCATAGCGGGCATGTATGAAAACCGGGATAGCTGGAGCGACAGCAAAAAAAGGCGGGAGCAGATTCGAAAAAGCGTGGAAAAATTTGAAAAGCAGTATGCCGCCACAGTGATGAGGAGGGTGTATGAAAAAGCCTGTCGTTAGTGTGCTTTTGTGTGTGCATAATCCGAAAAAAGAACAGTTAGAACAAGCCGTGGATTCGATTCTTGTCCAGACCTTTACGGACTGGGAGATGATTCTCTACGACGACGGCTCCGGCCAAGGCTTTGTGGACGTTATTTATGCCCAGTCCTTAAAGGATGAGCGGATACGCTATGTCCGAAGCTGTGACCACCACAGCCTGGCTTACGGTTTGAATGCTGCTTTATGTCAGGCAAAGGGGGAATTCATTGCCCGGATGGACGGGGACGATATCTCTCATCCCAGACGCCTGGAGCTGGAGGTCGCATTTTTAAAGGCTCATCCTGAGTATGCATATGTGGGCTGCTACCTGGCGCTGATTGATGAGAAGGGAGCATGCTGGGGAACACGGCGGTATCCTAGAGAGCCGGTGAAGGAGGATTTTCTGCCCTACCTTCCCTATCCTCATCCGGCCATGGTAATCCGTAAGGAAATACTGATAGAATGTGGAGGATATGCGGCGGGAGAGAAACCCCGGCGGGGTGAGGATTACGAGCTGTTTATGCAATTGCATAAAAACGGAAAGCAGGGAGCTAATTTGTCGGAAACCTTGTTTTATTACCGGGAGACGGCGGAGAGTTATAAACGGAGAAAGCTGAAATTTCAACTGCAGGAAATCGGAATACGGGCCAGAGGATTTAAGGAACTGGGACTGCCGCTGTTTGGAAATCTTCATCATGTGGTGAAGCCGCTGGCTGTGTGGCTGGTGCCCCGGCGGCTGCTCTTTAGGATGAAGCAGAGAGGATGGAGCTATGGACAGGCACGGGGATAGAAAGACGGCGTATCTTAAGGTACTGAAAAGGAACCCACGGATGGAAGCGGCGGCCGGGGAGACTGTGATACAGCAGAATACAGGATTGTTCCCTGAGGCTGCCGTCAGGGAGGCGGGGGCAGTATCCGTTGTCCAGAGAGAGCAGAAGATTATATGGGAAACTGCCTCCTGCGTATTGGCGCCAGCTCTTAACAGCTTTGTACTGTGGGTGCTTAAAGAGGCCGTAAGACGGGGGATTCAGCGGTTATATTTCCTGGCACGGGACGGCTACTTTCTGTATGAGACGGCTAGAGTCTATGTAAATGCATACAAACTCCCAGTGGAATGCAGGTACTTGTATGCTTCCAGGTATTCTCTTCGGGTACCTATGTACCATACCGATTTGCAGGAAGCACTTGCCTACATCACACTGGGAGGCCTGGATGTTACACTCTATAAGGTGCTGCGCCGGGCGTCTCTTACAGAGGAGCAGATAGAAGCTGCGTCGATGCGGATTCTGAAAGCTTTTCCGTCTATCCCGGATAGGCATGCACAGATTTCCAGGGAACAGCTTTGGGCGCTTAGGAAAATTCTTAAGAAGGATGCGGAATTTCTGGAACTGGTGACGGAAAATTCTAAGGCGGCGTATCCGCCGATGCTGGCATACTTCCGACAGGAGGGATTTGGGGAGGATGTGCCAATGGCCATTGTGGACAGCGGATGGGTGGGCACCATGCAGAAGCTTCTTAGCGGTATTCGCCAAAGCTTTGGCGCAAAGGAGCCTTTGGAGGGATTTTATTTTGGGCTGTATGAAATCCCAAAGGATGTAGAACGCTGCCGGTATCATACCTATTTCTTCTCACCGGAGGGAGATATAAAGAGGAAGGTACATTTTAGCAACTGCTTATTTGAAGGTGTTTTTTCAGCGCCTCACGGAATGACCCTTGCGTATAAGCAGACGGGAGCCTTCGTGGAGCCGATTATGACGGAAATTACAGGGAAACGGCGAGAGCAGCTTCTGATGATGAAACGTTGCTTCGCCCGGTATCAGGAGGCGCTCCTTAAGGAAAAAGTTCAAGAGGATTTTTGGAAGCTTGCGGAGGAAATGACGGGCAAAGGTACGGGAAAGGTGATAGAGCGGCTTTTGTCTATGCTGATGAGCCGACCAGGCCATGAGGAAGCCATGACCTTTGGAAAAATGGATTTTACAGACGACGTGCTGGAGTACGGCGGGAATCAGATGGCGGCAAAGCTGTCGGAGCGAGAGCTTTTTGACAATCATCTGGGAAGACGAGTATGGATACAGCTGTCCCTGAAATGTTTGGGAAACAGGAGCGTACGGAGTGACCGGGAAAGGAAAGACGCTGGACAGAAATGGGATGCGCCCATCAGGAACTCCGCCTGGTACGAGGGCAGCGTGATGGCCTATGGCGAACCGAAGAACCGGCGGCGGCACTTAAATTCCTATCGAAGATACAAATATGTATTGTATTATCGGAAACGGGCATTATGGAGAAAAGGTTATGAGGCAAAATAGTCAGTTAAAGCAATATTTCTTTGTAATAAAGGAACTGACGGGAAGAGAACTGAAGCGGAAATATTCCAGAAGTAAGCTGGGTGTTATTTGGAGTGTATTAAACCCGCTCCTTAGTATGATTGTAATTTCACTGGTTTTTTCCCAGATGTTTAAACGCGCCATTGAAAATTTTCCAGTGTTTTATCTTTGCGGAAATGTGATCTGGTCCTTGTTTACCACTGGAACCAACACGGCCATGACTGCACTGGTGGACAATAAGCAGATGCTGATTAAGGTAAAAATCCCTATGCAGGTGTTTGTCATTTCCAGAGTGTACACGGCGTTTGTAAATTTTATTTATTCCTTGATTGCTTTTATTCCGATCTTGATTGTGTTCCGGGTGCGGCTGAATTGGATAATACTGTTCCTGCCGGTGGTGGTATTGCTTGAATTGTTGTTCGTGACCGGCTTATCCATGATGCTGAGCGTGGGATATGTGTTTTTCGGGGATTTGAAGCATCTATATGGAATTGCATTGACATTGTGGATGTACTTGTCGGCGCTTTTTTACCCGGTAAACAGTCTGCCGGGGATCATGGTGACAGTCGTAGGAAATAACCCTGTCTATTTGTTTATTGACGGTATGCGCTGGATTGTATTGGAAGGGAGTTTGCAACCCTGGACGTCTTTTGTGAAGATGGTCATCTGGAGCGTGGGCGCTTATCTGATTGGAAGCTGGATATTCCGGAAAAATAAAAATAAGGTTATGCAGAAAATATAAGTGGGAATGTGACGTATGAAAAGAGGAAAGAGGCGGCAGGTGCTTTTAGCCGTGTTGCTGTGTGTGTTGTTTCTTGGCGGCCTTTTCGGGACGACTGTATTTGCAGCGGGAGCAAGGGTATATTTCGGGTCGGATACATATACGTGGGATTTGGGAGAAAGGTCTCCCATTGGATTTTATTTGTCAAGTGAAGATGGAAGCGATTTGAACAGCGTAAACATCCGCGTGGAATACGACCCGGAGGTATTGCGCTTTGACAGTGCGGATAATACCGGAATCACCGTGCTTTCGGAGGGTGAGTTCCAAATCAGGCGAAGTGAGGGCTGGGGAGAGGAATTTAAGCAAATCCTGTATTTTACGCCGCTGGTCTCGGAGATGGCTGAAATTCGTGTTGCAAGCGGATTTGGAGATACCGATGCCCGGCGAGTCGGCATGGATGGAGAGGTTACTGCACAGATCGAGATTCCCATGCCTGAGGGGTGTGAGCTGACGTCGCTTTCGGTGGACGGAGAACCGGTGGAGGATTTTTCACCGGAGCAGCAGAGATATGAGCTTAGGGTGCCCTGGGATACTGAAAGGGTGGCTATCACGGCGGAGGGAGAGGAAGGCGTGGCCGTTACCATAAGAGGTGGGGAGCTTGACGCCGGGGAAAATTTTGCTTATGTT
>CAPNGW010000015.1:0-7445 GCA_948665105.1 uncultured Lachnospiraceae bacterium | reverse complement strand
CGGGAGAAGGGGCCAACATACCAGGGCAGATCGATACGGATGTGGAAGCCGGAAATGAGGCGGCTTCTGCCGGAGAGGAGAAGAATCCTCTGGAAACGGAGCTGGAGAAACAGGCCCCCCATAACCAGAAGCCGGACAGGGCCGGCAGGTGGCCTTTTAACAGGGAGCTGCCGGGAATCGTGAAGATTCTGGCGGTGATTTTGGCGTTGATGATTCTGGCGGAAGTCGTAACTTTGCTGGTGTATTTTATAAAAAAGAAAAGGACAAGGAAGAAGCGGCGGAGACAGACAGCTATAAACCTTTTGAAAATAGAATATCCAAAAGGGGAGCCTGAAGTGAAACCGGTGGTGATAAAGGCGGAGCAGGTCTGTATGGATTTTTCCAGAGCGGTGAATGAGTACTCTTCCGTTAAGGAGCTGGTCATCCGCGCGGTGAAGGGACAGAGCAACAAAGGCATATACCGGGCGCTCAACGATATTTCCTTTGAAATACGAAAAGGCGAGGTGGTAGGCATCGTCGGAACAAACGGAGCCGGAAAATCCACTTTGTTAAAAATTGTATCCGGGGCGCTTAGGCCCACAAGCGGGAAAATGCTGGTGAATAAGCAGAAGGTGCAGATTCTGACCCTGGGGACAGGCTTTGATATGGAACTGACTGGACGGGAGAATGTGTATCTCAACGGGGCCATTATTGGATATGAGAAGTCCTTTATCGACGAGCATTATGAGCAGATCGTGGAGTTTGCGGAGCTAGAGGGCTTCATGGGAGAAAAGGTGAAGAATTATTCCTCCGGTATGGTATCCCGACTGGGATTTGCCATTGCCACGGCTGGAGATGCAGCGGAGATACTGATTCTGGATGAGGTGCTGAGTGTGGGAGATCGGCTGTTTCAGAAGAAAAGCTTACAGAGAGTGAAGGAAATGATTCACGGCGGGTCTACGGTGATTATGGTGTCACATTCCACAAAGACCATTCGGGATAATTGCAGTAAGGCCATTTGGATTGAAAAGGGCCATTTGATTGCCCAGGGGGAGGCCAGGCAGGTGTGTGATTTGTATGAGAAATACGATGGGAATCTGGAGAAGCAGATGGGGGCGCAGATGGGGGAGATGGAGATTGAGTGTGTGGAGTAGGAAGCGGAAAACCAGAAAGGGATGTTACAAGTGATTATTTTGCCGAACCAGATATGTGATGCGCAGGAGTTGTTCTAAAGTAGTTATGTGTATGACAAATATGATGGAGATTTGAATACAGTATGGGAGGAATAAAAATGGAAGTAGTAATTATAGGAAGTGGTTTTGCGGGAAGCGTTATAGCACGGAAATTAGTAGAACATCATCAAGATATAAAGGTAACTATATATGAAAAAAGAAACCATATAGGTGGAAATATGTATGATGAAATAGATGAAAATGGAGTTTTGATTCAAAAATATGGTCCGCATATATTTCATACGAATAATAAAGAAGTGTTTGATTTTGTTGGACGTTTTACAGAGTATAGATATTTTAAACATGAGGTTGTGGGTGAAATAGATGGAGAAATCGTTCCGATACCATTTAATTTTGCTGGAATTGATACTCTGTTTGCATTAAAAGAAGCTACAAAAATAAAAAAAATATTAATGGAAAAATATGAAGTTAATCAGAGGGTTTCTATAGGACAATTACTTGAGTCTCAAGATGATATGATTCGTTCTTTTGGAGAATATGTGTATGAAAAAGTTTTTGTTCATTATACGGCAAAGCAATGGGGAATTCCAATTGATGAAATTGATACATCTGTGATTAACAGGATTCCAGTCGTTATGGGGTACGAAAGAAACCATTTCTCAACAAAGTATCAATATATGCCAAAAGAAGGATTTAAGAAGATTTTTGACAACATGTTAGACCATCATCAGATTCAAGTGTTTTGTAATGTGAATGCAAAAACTATTTTAAATTTCAATGAAGAAAAAAGACAAGTTTATGTAAATGGAAAAAAATTTGATGGCCCTATAGTTATGACAGGGGCATTAGATGAACTGTTGGATTATAAATATGGTGTGCTTCCATATCGTTCATTGGATTTAAAGTATGAAAATTATAAAATGAATTATTTTCAAACTAAGCCTGTCGTAAATTATCCAAACAGCGAAAAATTCACAAGAATTACAGAGTTTAAATATTTGACAGGGCAAAGAATTGATAATACAACGACAATTTTAAAGGAATATCCTTGTACATATAATCCGGAAAAGAATACTCCATTTTATCCGATTGTGAATAAAGAGAGTTATTTACGATATGCAATTTACAAGAAATATTTTGAAAAATTTGCAAAATTATATTTATGTGGAAGACTGGCTGAATATAAATATTATGATATGAATTCAGTGATAACAGAAGCGATGAAATATGCAGAGAAAATTATTGAGGAGAATTTTTAAATGAGAAACAATAAAAAGAATCAACCTAAAGTATCCATAATTCTTCCTGTTTATAATGGAGAAAATTATGTAGAGAATTGTTTGAAAAGTATACTGGGACAAACATTGAGTGAAATAGAAATCATATGTATGGATGATGGTTCAAATGACAATACAGGAATGATTTTAGACAAAATGGCAGCACAGGACAGTAGAGTGCAGGTTTTTCATAAACAAAATACTGGATATGGAAATACAATGAATCTCGGGATTTCAAAAGCGAGAGGCGAGTATGTAGGGATAGTTGAATCGGATGACTATATTGAACCTAATATGTGCCAAGAATTGTATACAATTGCTAAAGATAATCAACTGGATATAATAAAGTCAAATTTTAGTCGATTTTATGGAGAAGGTGTAACAAAAGAATTTGAACTTGTTCCTATTACAAATGATGAAAGTTATTATGGGAGAGTGATATGTCCCAGGGATGAATTGTTTGTTTTTAATTTGAATATGAATACGGTAACGGGGTTGTATCGAAGAAAATTTTTGAATGAAAATGATATTAAGTATAATGAAACTCCAGGTGCTGCATTTCAAGATAATGGCTTTTGGATTAAAACCTATTTATTAGCGGAACGCTTACAATTCGTGAATAAGTATTATTATAGATGTAGAAGAGATAATCCTAATTCTTCGGTTCAACAAACAGATAAAGCATTTGTTATAGCAAAAGAATTTGACTTGATTTACGATTGGCTAGTTCATAATGAAGAATTATACGAATTATTCATAGAAAAATTTATTTCTTTGCAGTGCATCGGATATTTTTCAGTATATAATAGGTCGAATATAGAACATAAGTTAGAGTTTGTGCTTTATTTTAGCAAAAGATATAACAAATATGCAGAGGAAGGATTGATAAATATTGATTATTATGGGCCCAGAACATTTAGAAAATTAAATCAGATTATGAGTAATCCAGTATCCTTTTTTGTAGATGATTGTGTAAATGCTGGCGGGCGATTTAGTGAATGGAAAAATGAACTTCTGCAAAAAACTCAGTACAAATATTTTGAATGTATGTCACGACTTAAAGCAACAGAAAAAGAATTGAAACTTTTGAAAATATCAGAGGGCCGATTAAAAAGAAACGAAATAAATGAAGTTCATGAACAAAGAGTTATGCTTCAAAAGCCTAAAATTTCTGTTATTGTTCCAGTATTTAATGCAGAAGAATTCATAGATGAAACTTTGGAAAGTATTAGAAATCAGAGTTTAGGGAATATAGAGATTATTTGTGTTGATGATGGTTCAACAGATTCAACATATGAGAAAATTATTCATACAGCACAATTTGATGATAGATTTTTAATCTATACACAAGAAAATCAAGGTTCAGGAATTGCGCGAAACTTTGCGCTTAAAAATGCTAGCGGAGAATATATTGTGTTTATGGACGGGGACGATTTTTATCCTGATGAGTATACTTTAGAGTATTTGTATAATAAAACACAAGAAACAGAGTGCAAAATCTGTGGTGGAAGTTGCATGGCTTATGCGGGAGGAGAAATAATAGAAGGACCGGAATATTATTTGTTTCAAGAAGAACGAGAATGGGATTATAAAGAATATCAGTTGGCATATGGCTATACAAGATATATATATAAGCGTGAATTCTTGATTAAAAACAAGATTTTTTTCCCAACCTATCGCAGGTTTCAAGACCCACCATTTTTTGTGAAAGCAATGATAAAAGCTGAAAAATTTTATGCATTTGAAAGGCCTGTTTATATTTATCGTAAACAGCATAAACAAGTGATATGGGATTCAGAAAAATGTATGAATGTTCTGAATGGGTGTAAAGATATTTTACTTATGGCTCAAGAAGTAAAATTGGAATTATTGTGTAAGAGCATAGCTAATAAAATTAATGAGGAATATAATACTATTATTTTCTCAGAAATAAGAAAAGGGAATCGAGATGTTTTGAATAAATTCATGGAGATAGCTGAATTAGTGAATAATCACAAAGATGGAAAACAAGATATAGAAAATCCGTGGTATCAAATATTTGATTTTTTGGAAAGGGAATATAAGAGAGAAGAAAATAGAATATCTAAAATAGATAAAAGTCATAAAGATGAACTACTGAAGATAAGGGGTATTCGTAATGAGAATGAACGGATTATTGCAGATCTGAATTTTCAATTATATAGTATTAGAAATTCTATAACCTATAAAGTAGGACGTTTTATCACTTTTATACCAAGAAAAGTGCGTGAATTGTGTGGTTGGACACCATAATAGTTTTTTTATTAAGAGGAAGGACAATGGAAAGCAGAAAATTGTGAAAGGACAAATCATAGTATTGACCCCGGAATTATCTTATACCGGCGCACCTGAAAGCGTATTAAATATGGTAGATATATTGATTAAAATGGGATATTTTGTTACAGTTGTTTCTTTTTCTAAGGGAGAAAAAGAAGTGGAATTTTATGGAAAAGGAGTAGAGGTTGTCTATCTTGAAAAGGAGGAATTTAAAACATCATCATTTGCTATATGGATTAAAAATTATAGATTATGTATCGCAAATACGTCGATGCTTGCAGCGCAAGCAGTGATTATACAAAAATATATTCCTACATTACTAATCATAAGAGAAGCTAAGAGTATTATGGAATTCCAGCAAATTTTTCAAACTAGGATAGAAGATATCAAGAAGGTAAAAGAAGTATATTGTGTCAGTAAATATGCACAAAGAGAGATTGAACATCAAATAGGTGTTAAACCTCAAATTTTATATAATTATGTTCCTGACAGATATTCCAAGAGAAAAGAAAGAAAGGGGGCTCGGGTGAAGTTCGCTATAATAGGAACAATAGAAGAACGAAAAGGGGTAGATGTATGCATAAAAGCATTTATTAGGTTAAAGAATCAATTTGATAACTGTGAACTTCACATTGTTGGGCGTACACTAGAGTGGCAACGTTCATACTGGGAGCCTTTGATGACAAAAATCAAAGAGAAAGATGCCATATTTTATCATGGTGAGATACAGAATAGGGATAAATTAATACAATTTTATGAAGAGGTAGATGTTGTTATAGTTGCATCTCGTGATGAGTCTTGTTCTTTAGTTGCGCTGGAGGCGGCCATGATGGGAAAAGTATTGATTGTTTCGCAAAATGTGGGAGCTCAATATTTGGTGAAATTTATAAATGGCTTTATTTTTCAGACAGGGAACGTGGAACATTTAGTGGTAGGAATGAAAAAATATGTGAAAACATATTGGTTAAATAAGATAAGAGGAAAGGTGTCCAGATATTTATATAAAAAGCACGCATCACAAAAGTATTATTTTAAGCAACTAAAAAAAGTAATAGAAGGATACATAGAATAAATGTTAGAAAGATAAATATATTGAGGAATGGAAGTATGGAACAGAGAATTCGTAGTGAGTGGAGCCATTACCGATGACTAAAGTGTGGAATCCCTGAATAAATGGAACGCAGTCAGGGATTACAAGAAGAAAATTTATATATCCTATGATTCCAAGAATAAGAACTGCTAGGTCGGCGTATGTGTGGGAAATCGCAGGCAGCACTTTCTAAGCTGCCTGCTATCAGGTCAACAAAGGGTGGAAGCCCAGATTATTTTTGCTTTTTTAACTTTTCAAGTTCTGCTTCCAGGGCAGCAATTTGAGCGTCTTTCTGTGCAGAGGTATCTTTTAACTTCTGAATGGTTGCGCCCTGGTGCTGAATGGTTGCGCCCTGGTGCTGAATGGTTGCGCCCTGCTGCTGTATAGTTTCCTGCATATCCTCCACCATCAACTGAGCGGTATTTCGGTCCAAAATGTGTAAGGCTTCTGAATACATAGTAATCAACTCCTTCGGATTGGTTCGGAACTTCACAATATCCTGATAACAGGAAAGAAATTCCGGGTAAATGTTGACAAGCTGGACAATCTCCTCTGGGGCATCTGAACTGAGAAAGGTCAGCCATGCATCTAACTGGTTACTTATATTGTGAATCACAGAATGGAAAGTGTCAAGAGATATATAAATGGTTTTGAACAAGGAAGCGACTTCTGCGCCGCTGTCATATGTAATCTGCTGGCGGTGAATATAGCTTGGAGAAGCTTTCTTGAAAGTCTCCGGGCTGTGTTCCATAATGACAATCATGCAGACGGGCTTCAAATCCCTAAAAGAAAAATGCTTTCCCCGATCCGATTTGATTCGGTTATACTGCCGCATAATCAAATCGGATTCATAGCAGGAGCTCCGTTCCCCGGAAAAATAGTAGCCGATTTTCTGAATTTCCACATTGATGATGGAACCGTCCGCAAGCTCCACCAGCAAATCCATGATAACCATGGATCCGGATTCTGTGAGCTTTGTCCCGTCATTGGGAAGCACGGTTTTGATTTTTACCTTTTGATTCAGAAGAGCGGCAAGGAAGCTTTCCAGACGCTCCGGCTTTTCACGGGGGCTCATGATTTTTTTGAAGAAGCTGTCATAGGTAACAGCCAGGCTATGTTTGCCCATAAGGAGCGCAAGAAGCTTTTGCTGGTGTGTGTCTCTGAATTCCAGATACTGCTGGTAGCTGCCGGAGTCAGCTTTTAAAAGTGTTAAAGCCTCCTCTTTCGTACAGGGTGCACCCAGAATGTCAGATAAGGTATAGACCGGCGCGTGATTGGATGCCGGAAGGGCATCAGAAGATGTTTGATTGTGTTTTACCATAAAGAACCCCTTTCTTTTGAAAAATAGAAAAAACAAAAACGATATACTTGGAATGTCCGGCGAAGTGCCAACGATGTTAGACCAAGTAGAATGCCATAAACGGCGGACTCACAATCATGCTGTACGAAAATGTACAAGCATAAGGAGTGCCTGTGACAGATAAGAAGCTGTCAAGTATGACAACTATAGCATGATTCCGGGCAAATTTCAACCAATTCTACATAAAACGCATAAAGCTCTAAAATGAAATTTTAAATTCCACCGTTCCCTTATACGGTGGAGTTTACTCC
>CAPNGW010000014.1 GCA_948665105.1 uncultured Lachnospiraceae bacterium | reverse complement strand
CGTTTGTGCCGTCTCCAGTTTCAGTTTTTCCCCGCGTTTTAGAACCTTGAAAATCAGTTTTTCATTTTCTCCCCCCTGCTTGTTGCTTAAATTCCCGATATTCTCCATGCAGGGCGTCTCAATGGGTGTAAAGCCGAAGCTTCTGTAGGTGTCCTTAATCACTCCCATCACATAATCCCGAAGCTGCATTTCCTCCGGTAAAATATCCCTCATCCCGTTGACGGGTTTCTTTGCCAGTGCCATCCTCTGTCTCCCTTTCTCTGTTTCATATACTGTTCATTATATTTTCCGCATTGGTAAGTGTCAAGTGCCGATATTCAAAGTGCCTGTTTCTGCCTGCAGGCCTACAATACTTGCCCTCCAAGGCCAGGAGCGTTTACATGCCCTTTAGGAGCCTCCGCTTCCGCTCCAGCATTTCGTCAATTTTTTCTATATAGAGAGACACATCCTTCACATTCTCGCACCGCTCAATCCGGCCGTCAGGATACACCCTTTTGGTAATGGAGCCTGCGCCCAGGGCCATGATGGTCTGTTTCTCCTCCATAATTAGAACGTTGTAAATTCCGGCCTTGCCTTCCCTGGCATAGCCCACATTCTCAAAATTTCCGGCCATATTTTTCTGGCGATACAGATAGTAAGGCAAAAGCCCTGCTTCCCTGGCATACCGGGCCGTCAAGTCCATCATCTCCCAGCTGTTATGAATGGAAAGTCCCTCATATTCCTCCCGAAACATCCGAAGTCTTGCCGCCCGCTTCACCGCCAGGGAATGAACCGTAATGCTGTCCGGATTAAGCTCTTTTATCTGCTCCATGGTATTTCTCACATCCGAAAGAGTCTCCTCCGGCAGGCCCACAATCAAGTCCATGTTGATATTGTCAAAGCCCAGGCTCCGGGCCAGAAGAAAACGCTCCACGGTCTCCTCCACACTGTGGCGGCGTCCGATTAAATCCAGCGTTTCCTGCTTCATGGTCTGAGGGTTAATGGAAATCCGGGAAATATTATGGTTTTTTAAAACCTGAAGCTTCTCCTTGGTAATGCTGTCCGGACGGCCGGCCTCCACGGTGTACTCCAGCAAATGAGAAAAGTCAAAGGCTTCTTCCACCCTGGTCAGCAGCCGGTCCAGCTGCTCCGCTGTGAGGGTGGTGGGAGTTCCGCCGCCGATGTAAATGCTGTTGAGCTTTTTCTCCTTTAGCGTCTGGGCTGCAAAGTGAATTTCTTTGTCCAGGGCATCCAGATATTCCTCCATCCTGGCCGCCCATTTTCCCAGGGGGTAGGAGGTGAAGGAGCAGTACAGGCAGGTGCTGGGGCAGAAGGGTATCCCGATATACAGGCTGTATCCCTGCTGGTAATCCACCTGCTCAAGAAGGGCCATCTCCCGCCCGGCTATCTCAATGCTCAAGTCGATCTTCTCGTCGCTGGCAAAATACGTCTCCTTCATATAGCTTTTCACCCACTGCCGGTCCCGGCCCTCCTCAAGAAAGGTCATGGGAATCTTCACAGGCCGTATGCCCGTCAGGGTTCCCCAGGGCAGGGTGGTGTGGGTATAATCGGAAAGCACCCGATATAAGGCCTGCTTTAATCGGTTCCTGGTCTGCGAGCGGTCCTGAAAATTCACCGGACTCATGGACAGCTTTCTTTCGTCAATGGCAATGGAGACAGCGTCCGGCTCTCCGGCTCCCGGCTCATAGGTCACAGACAGCAGAAACAAAGGCTCCTCATCAGGAACCTTTGCTTCTGCTGTCACACGCACCTCCTCCCTGGGGAAAAATGCCTTTACCAGGGAATGAATGTCATATTCAAAATTCGCGATATTCAGTGTTACTAAAATCATGGTACTCTCTTTCTAATAAAGTTTCGTTTTGCGAAACTCCTGCGCCGAGCGCGGTCGCTTCTGCGACATATTTCCATACGCGCGAGTGTGCATATTTATTTATAAAAAGAAGCCTGCTTCTTTTTATAAATATGGGTTCCACATCCGCTCCTGGCCGATGGTGGTGCTGTCCATATGCCCCGGGTAAACTTCCGTATTCTCCGGCAACACCAGAAGCTTATCCTGGATGGCATGCACCAGCTGGCTCATACTGCCTCCCGGAAAATCTGTTCTCCCGATGGACTGGCAGAACAGGGTATCCCCGGAGAAGAGCACATCCTCCCTGGGAATATAATAGCAGCAGCCTCCGGCGGTATGGCCCGGAATATGGAACACCTGCATGGAAAATCCCGCAATATCCAGCTGCTGTCCCTCCCTTACATAGACATCGGCATGATATTTGTCACTTTTTCCAACCATATCCGACAGGTTGTAGCCGGGCTTCTCAAGAGTCTCCTGCTCCGCTTCATGGGCATAGATTTTCACCTTTAGCATTTCTGCCAGCTTCTTTGCCGCCCCGGCATGGTCAAAATGGCCGTGGGTCAGAAGAATCGCTGTGGGCTTTACCTTAAGCTCCTCCATCTCCTTGGCCAGCATTTCGGCGGAAGCGCCGGGATCCACAACAAAAGCCTCCCGGGTAGTCTCATTGATTCCGATATAGCAGTTTGTCTGCACCTCTCCAACACAGTAATCCTCTATCCTCATGTTTAACATAGGCTGCCTCTCCTTTCCTAATTCACTTTTTATCAGGCTTCATCAAAGCTCCATGTTATGCATTTGCATATACCCGTATCTCCGAAAGCTCATCAGCCTGTGGTCCTTTCGATATCGATGACACTTTCCACCTGACGGATTTTGTCCACCAGGCTGATAAGCTCCTCCTTCCCCCGGATGTTGAAGGCCAGGGTGATGGTGGCCACCCCCTGTCTGCTCAGAGTGGAGTGGACAGTCTCAATGTCAATCTGACGTTCTGTGAGAATCCTGGTGATATCCACCAGAAGTCCGGTGCGGTTGTTTCCGTAAATCTTAATCTCCGCCATGAACAGTCCGGCTTCCCCCTGGTCCACACTCCAGTCCGCCTCCAGCAGACGGGCCTGTTCCACCTCAGATAAGTGAAGAATATTGATACAGTCCGTCCGGTGAATGGACACTCCTCTTCCCCTGGTGACAAAGCCCACAATCTCGTCCCCCGGAACCGGCGAGCAGCATTTGGAAAATCGCACAGCCATATCTGTTATGCCCTTGACCACTATACCGCTTTTTGACTTTTTCCTGGACTCTGACTTGCCCCTGTTCCCTGCAGAGGCAGTGTTTCCGATGCTCTCCAAAATGTCCTCGTCGGTGATAACCGCCTGATGGTCCTTCTGGTAATATTCCAGCATCTTGTTGATAATCTGGCCTTCCTTTAAGCCTCCATGGCCCACCGCCGCCAGGGTGGATTCCCAATCCCGGAAGCCATATTTTCGCATAATCTTCTGCTGGTACTCGGCCTTGTTCAAATCAGGCCAGTTGATGCTCTTCACCTTGCAGTACTGGACAATCATTTCCTTGCCCCTGGAAATGTTCTCCTCCTTAAATTCGCTCCGAAACCATTGGTTGATTTTGTTCTTGGCCTGAGTGCTTTTCACAATATTCAGCCAGTCCCGGCTGGGCCCCTTGGAATTCTGGGAGGTCAGAATCTCAATCCGGTCTCCGTTCTGAATCACATAGTCGATGTTCACCAGTCTGCCGTTGACTCTGGCTCCAATCATCTTGTTGCCCACCGCAGAATGAATGGCGTAGGCAAAGTCGATGGGGGTGGAGCCGTTGGGAAGGTTCTTCACATCTCCGGTGGGGGTGAAGCAGAATACGGCGTCGGAAAACAAATCCAAATCGCTCTTTAAAAGGCTCATAAATTCCCGGTTGTCCGACATGTCCCTCTGCCACTCCAGGATCTGCCGCAGCCAGCTTAGCTTGGCCTCCTCCTGGTTCTTCTCCACCCGATTGCCGCTTCCGGCTTCTTTGTATTTCCAGTGGGCAGCAATTCCGTACTCCGAGGTCCGGTGCATCTCAAAGGTGCGAATCTGAATCTCAAAGGGCTGTCCGGTGGGGCCGATAAGAGTGGTGTGCAGGGACTGGTACATGTTGGGCTTGGGCATGGCGATATAGTCTTTGAACCGGCCCGGAATGGGCTTATACATCTCGTGAATCACGCCCAATGCCGCGTAACAGTCCTTCACCGTATTGACAATGATACGGATGGCAAACAAATCGTATATCTGATCCAGCGTCTTCTGCTGGTTCACCATTTTCTTGTAAATGCTGAAAAAATGCTTGGCGCGGCCGTCCACCTTGGCCGCAATACCAACATTTTGCATATGCCTGGAGACTTCCTCCACCAAAGAGGTAATGTACTCCTCCCGGACGCTCTTTCGGACAACCACCTTTTCCACCAAATCATAGTAGGCCTCGGGCTCTAAGTATTTCAATGACAAATCGTCCAGCTCAATCTTAATCTTGGAGATACCCAGACGGTGGGCGATGGGCGCATAGATGTCCATGGTCTCACGGGCAATATCCTTCTGCTTTTGAGGAGTCATGTACTTGAGGGTCCGCATATTATGGAGGCGGTCCGCCAGCTTGATGAGGATGACGCGGATATCCTTGGCCATGGCCAAAAACATTTTCCTAAGATTCTCCGCCTGGATTTCCACCTTGTCAACATCATAGGACAGCTTATCCAGCTTGGTGACGCCATCCACCAGAAGGGCAATCTCCGCGCCGAATTCCTGGGTGATTTCCTCCTCGGTCATCACGGTGTCTTCCACCACATCATGCAAAAGTCCGGCCACAATGGTTTCCTTATCCAGCTCCAGCTCCGCCAGTATCAGGCACACACAGAGGGGATGGATGATATAGGCTTCCCCGGATTTTCGCACCTGGCCCTTGTGGGCCTTAGCGGCGATATTATATGCTTTTTCAATCAGAGATATATCTGCAGAAGGATGATAGCGTTTCACGCTGGCAATCAGCTCACCATAAAGGCTCTCAGGGCTGGCAAATTCCTTGGTCTCCTTGATATGTTCCGCCTGAAGCTCCTTTTCCTCCACTTCCTTCTCCATTAATTCCATATCCACCATAAAAAATCTCCCGTCTTTTGTCCAATCAATGATTATTCTACATATTATAAGGAATTTCTACTAAAAATGCAATATTTTCAAGTATCTTTGCATCTCTTTTCCATTGGAAATTAAATTTTTCTCCCATTGAAAGCCCAGCTTCCCGGCAAGACGGATGGAGGGAAGGTTATCCCGGTGTATAAGACAGTAGATTTTGCGGGCACCCAGGGCCTCCTGGGCATATGAGAGAATACCACGGCAGACTTCGGTGGCGTAGCCTTGTCTCTGGCAATCTGCGGCGATGGCATAGCCCATTTCCAGCTCCGTCCCTTCCTCCACCTCCAGGTGGGACAGTCCCGCCCGCCCAATGAGCTTTCCAGTGGATTTCTCCATGACGACCCACAGCCCATAGCCACAGAAACGGTACATATGGTGGATGTAGGCTTTGATATATGCTTCCTCTTTTTCCCGCTCTTCATTCAATCCGTCCATATAACGGGTAATGGCCTCCGGACGGTACAGCTCGTAGAGAGCGTCCAAATCCTCCAGTGTAATCTCCCGAAGATAGCAGCGTTCCGTCTCTATGACCGTCCAGGGCAGGTTGTGGTAACGCTTGTATATGCGCTCAAGGAAATCAAAGTCCACCTCCTCAAAGCCCTCCACCAGATAATCCAGGCAGGTGTGAATGAGAGAGGGACGCCCCCTGTCCAAAGCTGGAGGTTCATAGCCCAGAACTGCCACGTTCCAGCTTCGGGCCTTTCCCACGGTGTCCTCACAGTCGGCGATGACAAGACAGTCGCTGAAAGGAATTGCAAGGTTTAACAGAGGATGCACAATGCCTGCTGCTTCCTCCCCCGTCGCCTCCGGAATACTGCTCTGCCCGGCAAGGGCAGGGTTGGTCCCGTCTTTGCCGCTGATATCTACCACTGCTATGTCAAACTTATGTAAACTTAACAGGAGCGTCCGCAAGGGCTCGCTCCAGTTGTCGTGCTCTATTAATTTTTCCCGGTCTATGATTACTGCACGTAAGGGCATGGGTAAATCCTTCTTCCCAGGATGCAGCGTAAGGCAGCATCCTTAAGTAATCTCAATTTCATCTGTGGCATATTGTTGGGGTAAATTGTCATGGGAAATCATAAAGACAATTTTATCCTTTGCATATTCAAAAATTCTGTCCAGAATTTTCTGTGCACTTTCCTTATCTATATTACTTGTAATTTCATCAAGAATCAAAACATCAGCATCCTCATGCAGCATTCTCGCAACGGCGATTTTCTGCTTCTCCCCTCCCGACAGATTTGCTCCATATTCTTCTATCATGTCATCCATGCCTATTCTTTTCAGCAATCCCTCCAATATGGTTTCTTTTCGCAGTTTCTCCTCCTCTTCCTGACTCCACTCTCTGTTGAAAAAAAGATTCTCACGTAGCGTTCCCTTGATGATTGGCACTTCCTGGGACATATAATACACCCGTTCTCGAAGGGATTCATTTTTCAATCTGGACAATTCTATTCCATTTATTTTGATGCCGTCTGTCTCCCGGAATTTGGGAAGCAGCTTCACCAAGGTGCTTTTCCCGCTTCCGCTGTCTCCCCTGACCCACACTACGTTTCCTGTCCGGCAAATCCCATTGACCATTCTCTTAAGAGTTCGGTCCCCTACAGTCATGGAATCTATGGAAAATGCAATTCTTTTAATCTTCCCACACTCCACTGAACCGTCCACTTCCCGCTTGCTCTCCATATCCTCCACAAATTTCAGCGCGGCCTTCATCCCCTGCTTGTCCAGATTCGCTCTTGTGATAATGGAGATATGACTAAAATAAATGGGTATCAGCATCACCACCATCATCACAAAGAAAGGATTGTCTTCCACACTCATAAACTGGTACACCGCTAAAACAACCACCAGCACCTTTGCGATTTCATTGACAGAGGATAATATCTGGGACACACCCCTGGCATAAATATTGATATCCATCATGCTTCCATATAACTGTTCCATGGCAGGCTGCATCTGCCGAAATAAAATTTTATGGTTTGCACATTGTTTCAGATAATCTGTCTGTCCCACGAAGGATATGATTTTCTGATAACCGGAGGCGCTTTCCCGCTGCAGTACCTCGGAACGCCTGGCCAGCTCTTTATTCAGCAGCTTATAGCCAATGTAATTAACCGGTATCAATATTAAAAGGATGAATGCCATGGGAATATTCTGCACAGACACCATCCCCAATATGACAAGCAACATAAATACCGACGACCATATTTGAATATTACTGCCTGTCATAAACTCGTATACATTATTCACTGCGGTCTGTATGCGCTCCACCAGGTTTGTGGGTCCGATTTTAATAATCTCATCATATTTCATATGGAAAAATATGTCCATATATTTTTGAAAATTCTGTATGTTAAATCTTTTGGCATACCTTTCCTTCCTGATTACAAGAAGAATCTGTAATACCATGGAAGCTGCCAGCACCAAAACAAGAATCATGATATTTTCCAGCTTCATGGGCTCCTGGCTACGGCTCCAAAGATTTAAGAGAATTGGGCTTATGAGCATTCCAACGGCACCCACAAATGTCAAAAATACCATCCAAACCATAAAGCGTCGGTATGAGATATCACTGTTTTCCTTCTGGCTGCTCTTCTCTTGGACTTTCACGAATCCTGGTCTCCTCTGTAAATGGGTGTTTATTTTATTATGTTTTGGCAATGAGTCATAAACAATCTCGTGCGCCTTGGCGGCAGTGTCTTTATGGCTCTATTATATACCATGGGATGGGCGTTTTCAATGCAAACCTCCTGCGACAGCATGCCATCTAAAATCTCATTTTGGGTGTCGTGTTTGTGAAACTGCTTTCTCATGGCTCGAATAAAGTCCAGTATTAAGTCATGGGTTGTCTTTTGTGTATGCTTTTGCGGATACTATTTATTCAAACATGGCTTTGGTATTGGTATCGTTTGGGGCGTTTTATCTTTAACACTTATGATGCTGTTCATAAATATCTCAAGATATGTTTATATTTGTAAGTTTTAAGCTTTTTCGGATTCAACATACACTTTATTGTATATATAAAAACTTGTAAAGAGCTGTTTATTTACAAAGACAATAATAAACAAAGCAAGCCAACGGCTTCAAATCCCACCGCACAACATCCCAATACCATGCTGTATTTATCACTTTCACACTTCTCATTTTTGCTATTTTTTACATAATAATTTCTTTTTACCAAAAAAATAACCCCTATAAAAAAGCATATACTTGCTACTATTTTCATTGCACATTCCTTTCCAAATTATATCTGTTTTTTGTTCTTGCATTCACTAAGCGTACGGACTTCTCTGTTAATGTGCATCAGGGATGGCAAAACAAACGATTTTATCGGATGCGTGGTATAAACGTGTCCATATTACGCAGCCTTACATATTGGATCATGTCAAGTATAGCTTATCACACCCTCTAAATCCTCGTCAAGCAAGGACTTAGCTACCACATACAACACAAAATGTATATAACTTACACTTTTTCTTTTTGCTACCAAAACCAGTACTGTCTTTTCACAACAATGTAAACCCCAATTCCCAAGAGCAATATCACGATTCCACCTGTCGCTACATATAATGCAATTTGCATATCTGATTTCAGCTTTGTTTTTCTTATCTGATATTTCCCAGCCGTAGTTAATTTCAATTCGTCCGGCTTTTCACTATCTATCCGCTCATATTTTTCTTTTGATTCATTATATAGATACAGATAATTTCCTTCCCTTTCTTCTAAAAACAGTGTAACCACTCCACACAACGCGCTGCCTTGATTTAACTCAAAGCTTAATACACCATTTTCTCTCTTTAAGGAAATATCTGTATATAATTCATTATTATAATTTACAATATCTTTTCCATCAAGCTCTATGGCATAGCCATCCCCAACAATCTTTAAACCCTGTTTTGTTTCATAAAGATACTTTAACGCCTGAGAATCAATCTTTCTTTGCTCTGAAGCTGACACTGTATCTGCATAGAACACTTCTCCTCCTCTGCCCGCTTCTACATCCACTTCCTGGCGGTTATAGTTTACCGCCTGATTCACAATCACAGATACAGCCACAGAGGAGTCCCCATTGGACACAATAATCGTAGTGGTTCCGGTTTCCTTTCCTGTCACCAGCCCTCCTTCGGATACTGTTGCCACAGATGTATCTGCACTCTTATATGACACTGCCTGAGGTGCATCCGCCGGCGTTACCTTGGCTGATAACTGAAAAGCTTCTTCCTGCTTTAATATCAGATAATCACTGTTTAATACAATCCCCGTGGTGGCCACTTTAACAGTCAATGGCACTGTCTTATAAATCCCGCCGGCAGTCAATGTGATACTTACATTCCCGGCGCTGATTCCCTTTACTTCCCCGGCAGAGCTTACGGTTGCTATGGATGTATCAGAGGATCTATATGTAATCGTGGACTCCGTAGCATCAGAGGGCAGTACTGTTCCGGAAATGGTCATAGTTTTCCCTACTTCTAATTCCGATTCGTAGTCTCCAATTTCGATATCCGTTACAGAAATGGTGGTATCCTCTTCTTCCACAATTTGAAGGACAAAGCTCTGACTGACTTGTCCTGCCGTTACCGTGATAGTAGTGCTTCCCAACGCCAGTGCAGTGATTCTTCCCATTCCGTTAATGGTGGCAACCTCAGGATTAGAGGAACTGTAGGTAAGAGTTGTTTCGCTGGCATTCAAGGGCAAAACCGTAACATTCAGCAGCTGTTTTTCCCCTATTATCATCCGGTCTGTATAATCGCCCAAATCTAATTCTGAAACCGGAATTATCTCCTCTTCCTGCTCTGCCCCTTCATTTTCTGGGACTTCCTGCTCTGTTGTTCCTTCATTTTCCATTGCCGTTTCCGTGGATGCCTCTGCTGCATTCACTTTAATCGGTACCATAAGCAGAAGCGCCGCCAACATAATGATACTTGCTTTTCTCATTGTATTTCTCTTCATTTTCATCTATCTTGCTTTAAATCCTAATTTTTCTAAAACATAATTAAAATATGTTACCTTATCGTACTGGATTCTTGCCACCGCTGTCATTCCATTGGTGATATCCACCTTATCTCCGTTTTGGCTCACCAAATAATCAACCCCCATGCTAATTAATACACGAAATGCCTGGGCAGTATTGCCATCCTCCCCTTGCTGGGTCGTAACATTGCTGTCAATCTGTGTTACTGTTCCCGGTATGGTTCCATACACAGACTGGGATAAGCCGTCCACCACAATCTGAACCGTATCCCCCTCATGCATCCTTGCCATATCCGCGGTAGACACATAGGCTTCTATTACAGGTCTGGCATTCTTAGGAGTAATGGTTGCCACAGTAGTTGTAGTCTGGACTACCATTCCACTTTTATAATTGCCCAGCAGATGCAAAACGCCGGATGCCGTTGCTCTTACCTCGTATGCTGCCTGCCCGCTTGTAACTGCTGCAAGCTGTGCATCGATGGAGGCTATCTGCTGTTCTGCCTGCTCCATATTGCTTTCTGCTGATTGGATTGCAGAATAATAAATTCCATTGATTTTTCCTTGATTCTTAAGAAGCTCCGCTTCTATCTGTTCATCCTTATACCCATAGATTTTATATGTACTGGTATCTATAACATTTTGTGCCACCTGTGCTTTATAGGCTTCATACGTACTGTGATACAGGCTATCCTCCGGATCGGATTCATCAAAATAGTTGGTATCATCCTTAATAGATTGAATCAATAATTTATTTTGGGAAATCTGTGTCTCATAAGCTGTTTTACTTTCTATTAGTTGTTCTTCCTGCAAGTCGTAATCGGTGCTTTTCACAGTAAAAAGCACATCCCCCTGGTCTACCAGCGCCCCTTCCTCCATGTAACAGGCGTCGATTTCCCCTGTATAGGTACACATGACATAATTGGCTTCTTCGTTTGTAACAACTCCTTGCGCCTGAATCGTGTACATCTTCGGCGTGCGTACGCTCCATACAAGCGCAAGACACAGAAAAACGCCTACAATCAGAATCAGAAAATATCCGAAGGCTGGGGGTTGCTTGTCAAATAATATCCGGCTGTCCTTCAGACTATCCAACGATTTCACTGCTCTTTTCATCAATCTGCCCGCTCCATAAATACGTCCGCTGTAATAGTTTCGTCTTCCTCGTCTCGGTCTACAAAGATAGTATAGCTGTCACCCTTTAACGGAATATCATTTTCAAAGGCTTCCAGTTGGATTTTTTGATATGCAAAGCTTAAGCTGTCCTCTGGTCCGATAAATCGGCAATACATACAATTAGGAATGCGAATCATGGATTCCATTGTGTATGGTTGTTCGACACTATGTATATGATGATTACACTGTAGAATAAGCCGAATATCTATTTCCATTTCCCCTGCTTCATTTATGTAGGAATTCATATATTGAATTAAGGGGCCTATCTGTACCGCGCCCTTAGTTCGGATAAAAGACTGCATCTGTTCTATCGATATGTCAAAATCATCTTCCTGTAATCGACATCGCATTATTAAAACATTAGACAATTTTAATGTTTTTGAGGGACTTATACTAATTTTTTTCATACATGCCTCCTATTTTCAGGAACATTTACATACGAAAATATCCCCGACAATTTTAATTACTCCACCTATTTGTAACACTCCCTCACTTGATTATATTTTTTCACAAATCCTCTACGCGCTTCCTTCCATACCGGAAGTGTATCATAACCTGTAAAAATAGTAGTTTCCTCCACAAACTCATAGTCGAGCACATTTTGATAAAGCCCCTCATATTCTCCAAATTTATTGCTCAATACATATTGAGATAATACACTGTTATTTACACACTCTTCTTCCACTCTGCCCAGCATGTATTGAATATAATTATTTAACCTGATGTAGTCCTTCTCTCTTCCCTTCAGCTTATAATACATCAATACATACAATAAAAACTCTCTGTAATTTGCATAAAACAGGCATATGGATGGCGGGATATATTTATATTTAAAGTCCTTTTCTGCACCACTTATCAACTTCATGGCGGCATCCGTTTCATGTATGACATTCTCTACCTTTTCGTCCATATAGGGCGTTAATTCATTTTCCATACCATAACATATCTCATTATACATCGCGCTTAAACAGAGATAGTTAAAAAAATATCCTCCGTCTGCATCATACATTTCGGCCGATAGAATTTCTGCCACGTCTCTGCCAAGGGACAATCTCTCCACCTTACTTTGATTTACCAGCATATGTAAAATCAATCTTGTCTTTATCCCCCGCACGCCTGCAAAGGCCATTGCATTGGCTGTTCCAATCTGCTTATACTCCATTTGATACAGGATATGCTCAATTCCCCCAAACAGAAGCATCCACATGATACTGTACCATTTTACTTTCCAGAGAATACATTCCGTCACAAGCATAACCAGTAAATAGATTCCCAGCAGCACGCGATTTCTCTTCAGAAGATAAGCGCTTAGCTTCTTCAGGCCTGCTTCATCTCCCAGATACTGATTCATGGAGAAGCACGTTCTGTCATCATAAATCCAAAAGAAATTTGCCCATGACCTTTTTGCGTTTGTCCAAAAAAACGGCCAGATACACACGGTTATTATTTTCTCTTTTGTAATTCTGAAATACCAATACTTCGAGATATTTATCACATAGCTTGACAGAATAATCCACATGATTCGCACCAGCAAAACAGCCAAGGGTAATAACGTAAAAAGTCCAAGTAGCTGGAGCTTTGACATTGTCTCCGGCCAGTTATAATCATGAAAATAAATTGTCATCGTCCCTATCGATTGTATCCCTGCCAGAGCGAGATATTCTCTATTCTTTTTTGCTTTCATCCCTTCTCCATTCTCCATGAGACAACAAAAACTTGTTGTCTCATGGATTATTGTCTTTAAAAGATTTTAAAATTCCATAGCGCTGCGAACCCTACAACTCCTACTGCACAACCAATCACAAAGGCATGTGCCCCTAACCATCGTGCCACAGTGCCAATAGCCGCTACAACCTTTGCGCACAAAGTGCTATAAGATCCAGCCATGGCTCCAATTGCCGACCAAGTTAATCCACAGCTTTGTAATATCCGACCTACAGTTGCGCCAGACATCCATTTACAGAGATAGCTCTTCACCAGAGTACTTATTCCACGCAAATTGCTCTTTAAGGTCGCTAAACCGCCACCTTCCACATACGTCATTTCCTCTTCGTCCATCACAGCATAGCTGCTGGGCATTACTAATGCCCCATCATAACACATGTCCATTCTTTTGTTCCTCCTGTTCTTTTTATTTTTCCTTCCCCGTTTGCAACTGGCTCCGGTAGTTATGTAAAAGCTTTTTACATCATTAACTTAAGATTCCTGTCAGGTATAGCTTATCGCACCTTCTGAATCCTCCTCCAAAGATACTGACCAACATTATAAATGGCTGGCAACGTATAGTCATTCAAAAAGCCCTCACCATCGTTATTATGGGATCTTTTCAACGGCTTTCTCATAACCATAATCTCCTACTTCGTTTTCTCATTTTCTTCAATCACTGCCTTCCGGGTAGGATTGTCCTTCGTAGCGTCAAGGCCCTCCGGTAAGTATTCCTCTGGAATATATTTCTTGTAATCTATGTCCATGCCGTATCCAGGAAAAATCATCCCTATGTAAATAATCGTCTCTTGGCCATCTGTAAGAGCATAGACAAAGCCTGAGTCTGAAGCATCTATGGCAAGAAGCTCATAGTATGCAAAGCCTTTCGCTCCATACACACCTGTGTATTCTGTAGAGGGATAATGTTCAAGCCGCTCTATCTCCGCCAAATATTCCTCTTTCTCATATGCTATCTTTAGATATCCAAGATAGTTGGCATCAAAGGGTTCCGCATAGACCAGGGTATAATCCTGCACCGTCGCATTCTCTGATATGGTTTCGGGCCAGATATTCACATACCCCAGCTGTGCCTGCTCCAGATAATTGTTTCCATATGCCTGAAAACGCTCCAGCATATTTTCTCCGTCCCCAAACATAGGATACTGGCTGACATCACTGTATACTTCTTCCTTATAAGAACAACCCACCGCAAAGGAAGCAAGTCCAATGATAGCAAGAACTTTCAATCCGGCTATTAGGCGTATACGTTTTACTTTTTTCTTTCTCATTTTTCTTGTATCTTCCATTTTGATTTCTCCTTGATACTTCTTTGTTTTCGCTCCTCACCTTTATGGGATGAAAAGTTCATAGAATATAGGATTACAGAACTTAAAAAGTATTCCATATAATATTCCATACATTCTGGTGTCGGTCTACTGCATTTTCAAGATCAACCCCGTCAGCCACATGAGAATAAATTACATCTTTTGCAACAGGGAGTTTGCCCAAAATGGAAAATCTGTAATATACCACTGCATGGCCATATATTTCCTTTGCCAGTTGACCACTGGTTACATTTTTCCATCCTTTTGTTCTTATAATACCCCTCGCTTGGTCAATGCATGCCTGCTTGGACAAATAGGACCGAAACATTCCAATATTAATTCCGTCTTTACTGCCTCCCTCCAAATACATCATTTCCTCTTCATCCATAACTGCATAACTACTTGGCATTACCAATGCCCCATCATAACACATGTCCATTCTTTTATTCTCCTTTTCTTCTTATTTTTCCCTTCCCCGTTTGCAATCGGCTCCAGTATTTATGTAAAAGCTTTTTACATCATCAACCTAAGATTCCTGTTATGTATAGCTTATCACACCCTCCGAATCCTCTTCCACAGATTCGACTACTTTTTCCTCCGTTTGCTGTCCCTCCCTTATTTTAAAATTCCCCTGCTGCATTTCCCATAGCCGGTAATACTGTCCCTGCTTCTTCAGTAGTTCCTCATGACTGCCCTGTTCCACAATCTCCCCCTTATCCAGAACAATAATGGTGTCGCAGTTTTTTATGGTAGACAGACGATGGGCAATGATCAACATGGTTTTTTTCCTGAATTTGTTGTAAATCATATCAAAAATAATATTTTCCGTCGCAAAATCCAGATTGCTGGTGCTTTCATCCATGATATAGAATTCATTTTCCTTCAGGAAAGCCCGGGCAAGGGCAATCCGTTGTTTTTCTCCACCGCTCAGTCCATTTCCTGCTTCCTCAAGAAATGTGGCATACTGCATGGGCAGTCTCTTAATAAACTCATGGGCATCCGCCGCTTTTGCCGCCTCCTTTACCTCTTCCAGAGAAGCAGCCTGCTTACTTACGCGGATATTATCATAGATGCTTTTTGAAAACAATTCTACATTCTGTGGCACATAGGAAATCCCACGCCGTAAAGAATCATTGGCATATTCTGCAATGTCAACACCATCTATGGTAATCTCCCCGTCTTCAAGCTCATAATACTTAAGCAAAAGCTTTGCTATGGTTGACTTTCCACTGCCGCTGGCTCCTACCAGGGCCACCTTTTCCCCTTTCGGTATGGTAAAGCTCACATCCTTCAGCGCCGGACTCCGATTGCCATAACGGAAGGTAACATGGGACAGGCGGATATCTCCATCTACTCCGGTAAATTCCTGATATTTTGGCATAAGCTCATTCCCATCTTCCATTCCTGCTTCCCGTTCATAATCCAGAATTTCAGACAAACGTTTCATGGAAATATTGGCCTCTTGAATGGATAGCTGTAGGCTTACCAGATTTCCTATGGGATCCATAAAGTACCCAGCAAGGGTCATAAAAGCCATATAACTTCCCAGGGTCAGATTTCCGTTAATCACCTGAGAAATACCCACATACATAAGCGCCAGATTGCCAATCCCCGATATAATACTTGAAATGCTTCCCTGGATGTTAGATAACATACTTTCCTTATAGCCAATACGGAGGGCCTTAATATATTCCCTTTCAATACATTCCAACTCAATATCTTCATTGGCATTCCCTTTGATTGTTTCAAATCCCCGAAGCCCTTCTATAATCTCAGAATTAAGTATAGATGCCTGCTGCATCTGCTCCTCATTTATCTTTTTATATGGCTGTTTAAAAATGAACACCAAGATAACGCTAATCATTGTCATAAACAGAATAATCCCAAACAGCTTTGGATTCATCTGAAATAAAATGATTCCGCTAATGAATGCCATGGAAATATCCATAATCAGAGATAATGCGATATTGGTAAACACATCCTTTATGGTAAAAGCATCGGAAAATCGTGTTGTGATATCCCCGGTTTTTCGTGAAGCAAAGAATTTCATGGGCAGCTTATAAATATGCTCAAAGTATCCCAGCATAAGCGGTATATCTATCTTTATTGACAAATGAACCAGAATCCACTGGCGCACAAAACTTAACACCGTCTGGGTTATGGTCACACCCAAAAACACCAGCAGCATAATTTTTAATACATCCTTTTGCTGGTATGGCAGAATTTCATCATAAATCAGATTGTTAAATAAGGAAGAGAGGATTCCCAACGCCGTCAGCAAAAAAGAAGCCGCTATAGCATAAACAAACAGCTTTTTCTGTGGCAGCAAAAGACTTATGTATCGGCCAAACATATTTGTTCCCTTTTGCTTACCACTGACGAAATCTGTATTTGGTTTCAGCAATAACATTGCTCCCGTAAAATTCTTATAAAAGGTGTCAATTTCTAACTTTTCTAAATCTTTTGCCGGATCTCCAATGATTACATGGGTTTTCGTAATCTTAAAAACCACCACAAAATGAGACAGACCCTCTTTCGTTATGGTATTGGCAATAGCAGGCAATGTATATTCACTTAAGAAACCTTCTTTATCCACTCGAACTGCCTGACTGGAAAATCCCAAAGATTCGGCACATTTCGAAAGGCCTATTAAATTTGTGCCCTTTAAGTCTGTGCCCATAATATCCCTTAATTTTGTAATTGTTGTTTCTTTTTTATAATGCAGACAGACCATTGCCATACAGGCGGCTGCACAATCTGTTGCATCATGTTGTTTTACAAATGTATAACGCATATCTGATTTCCTTTGGCTCCCCCTCTATTACGATGATATGGGATATGAATCCAATCTCAATTATAACGTAGGTTTTTTATGTAGTATTCTGACGAAAATACCATATCACATTTCTCCAAAAAAACTTATACCAAAACCGGAACCAATTTAGTTCCGGTTTTGGTATAAGCTTTTCTTTCACTTTGTGATATTTTAAAAATACCAAGTTTAAGCAGGAGGAATCAATCAATGAAAAAAATAATTGCAGGAATAACCTTATTTCTTATGATGGGGGCTTTGACCCGTAATGCTGATTGGATGAGTTTTTCTCCCATACCCGGAAATAGCCAAATAAATATAGCTGAATTTAGTAATACATCAGATATATCACATTTCTAATCTATCGCTTCCTGATAGAGCGTCTCATACGCATTTTGCAGACTTCCCATCTTATTTTCTTCTCTCATCAGCTTAAATATCTGGTATGAACGCTGATAATCAAATTTGCCGGGAAGTCTGCCATCTGTCATGCGCTCTGTTGTATAAGCCCTCTGCTCAACAAAAAATCCCAGCATATTGCCTCTCTTGCATTTCAGTTCAAGTCGGGCACCAGTTTCACATGCCAGAATGGCTTCCTCGAACTGATTGCATTCCTCATAATAAGCGGCAAGATTGCGCAAAACAAGAGATACCACCACATAATGATGCTTCATATCCATCTTACTGTTCTCATATCCTGTTTTTACTTTTTTCAGAACGGCAATAGCCTCTTTGTCCCTGCCCATTCTATAATAATTCACAGCAATATAATTTACAATCATCGCCTCCATTCTTCCAAGAACCACTCGGTCAATCTCCTCAAGTCCTACATTTTTTCTGGTAATCTGAAGGGCCTCCACACATCGCCCAACAGCCTCCTCCCCAGAAATTTCTCCTTTTTCTCTTGCGAAGCAGACCTCCATATATTTCACATACTGCCGATTTTCATTCCATTCCATGGACAGCCGGGCCTTTAGCTGATGAAACAGCCATTCTGCTTCTTCATAATTTTTATAATGATTTTGCCTGGCGATTTCCCGTTCCATCTCCAGAAGCGCGAAATCATCCACCACCAGCCGGGTGCTGCATATATCCCGGTCCAACTCCAGGTATTCTTTGATTCTCTCAAACGTCTCCTTCTTGGGCTTATACTTTCCGCCCTCCAGCCGGGATACTGTCTTCTGGTCAATGTACAGCGCGTCTGCCAGCTTTTCCTGGGAATGCTTACGTATTTTCCGCTCCTGGCTGACCAACTCGCAGACAAAATAAACCTCCTGCTGCCGATAGGAGTTCCACAGGGCAAGCCGTGTGGTCTCATAGGGCTCGTCGTACTCCTCATACACCCATTTTAACGCATCCCGCTGCTTCTTCCACTCTCCGTAGGCCTTCTCATCCTCCCCCTCTGTCAGCCTTAAAATCCGTTCCAGAAATTGGGGCATATGAAGGAGAATACCGTTTTCCGCCAGCATTTTCTGTCCCTTGAGGGTATACCACAAGGCCTCCCTGGGATTTTCACGCTTCAACTCCATATTTCCCAGCACCCACACCGCCTTGCTGTATATGTTGGCCAGCACCTCCTCGTCCTGACAGGCTCCCTTGATATAGTGCAGAAGCCTGTTCCCGTCCACCGTGGTGTGAGCAAGATCCACATCAATTTTCTCCTGTATCCACATCAGCAGCAGAAGTAACTCGCTCTCCCCCAACAGATAGTAATCAAGGCGGTTCAAATCGAACCCCGGCAAGGTCTGCTCCATGGCTTCCTCAAGAAGAAGAGCCGCCTTCTTATAATCATCCTCCTGTTCCCGGGCCAGCACCGCACGCATTTTACAGATATACTGCCAATGCATAGGCTCCCTTCCTTGCAGAAGATTCTCATAGTAAGCCAGCGCATCTGTAGCTTCCTCATATTTACGTTCTTCCACATAAAGCTCTATGGATTCCCGCAGATAATAGATATCATACGCTGTCTCACTGTGCAGGAATTCCATCTTATTTAAAGATTTCCCCAGACGTTCCACCAATCGTTCCAGCACCAGAAAATCCGGCAGACGTTCACCGTTCTCCAGCCTTTTCAGAACAGAAGCGGAACAAACACCGTCCGTCAGCCTGGGCAGTCCGATACCTCGTTTGGTCCGTTCATAATAAATCAGGTTCCCAATGTCTCTTTTGTTCACAATTTACGCTCCCCATTTACTAGGAATAGACTGTCTCTTCCATGATGCATCTTTCCTTTTTCTTAACATCAGTATATCAGGAAACACATATTTTCTCAACAATGTTGTCTACACTCTTTGAGGATTTTCAAAGAATTTGTTACTGTTCACTCCGTGACCAGTAACCTTCGCAAATCCATCTTAAATTCGCTTCGCGAATGGGATTTGCTCACTCCTGAATCACTCTCTTACGGACTTTGCAGTGAATGCAAAGTCCTGTGTGAACAGTAACAAGAATTTTCCTATAAAATAACAAAAAAGGAGAGGTCATCCTCTCCCTTTTCAGTAATCAAGGTTTCCGGCAAAGCACGCTACCCTTCAAAGGAAACATCCACTTCCCCGATGCCGCAATCGACAATGATGGAATTTCTTCCGCCCCTGTCCACCTTCTGATGGGTGCCCAGGCCTCCATAGAAGGAGCCTCCCATGGATACGCTGCCGATTCCGGTATCCACCTCGTAATTATAATCTGTTTCCCTTCCAGCCATGGAGATTGTAATCTGCCCTACTCCACAATCCAGCATGGTCCTGTCTGCCGCCACCTGGAATAGCTCCATCTGGCCCACGCCGCAGTCCGCATTCAGCTCCTCCGCCTTAAGGTTCCTAATCCCCACATAACCGGCTCCCACTTCCACGTTCATCCTCTGGGCCTCAATGAGAGGACGTTCGTTGTTCCCTGTGACCATCCGCCCGGCCCCTATCACAAGCTTCAGCTTTTCACAGACCATTCCGCTGTTCCACTCCACATTGGCCGCGCCCACATCAAGCTTCACTTCCTGAAAGGAGATTCCTGCAGGGATGCGCAGCGTCAGAAATGCCGTCTGCCCCTGGAGCCATCGCATCCATTTGCGTTCCTGGGTCAGGGAATCTTTGATGCTCAGCGTATCACCATTAAGCTCCGGTGTGATGCTGCGGTTCAAGCCCTTCCACGCCGGGCGGTAAGCCACCTCCACTTCAATCTGCCCGCTGTCAGAGGGCTCTATCACCAGTGTGCCATATGCGAAATCTATATCCAGATTACGAACCTCACCCTCCGGGCAGGTCTCAAACTGCCGGTTCCAGTCCCCCTCCTGCTTATTCAGCCATTCCGAAAATGCGTCTCCGCCCTCCTTCCATTCCTCCTGGCCCTCCACCGGGTCTACCCATGCCTCATATGCTTCCATTTGGCCCATAATCTCCAAATCCACCAAGTCTTCCAGATTGCTCCAGCCGTCATATCTCCATTTCAGACCGGAATCCGTAAAACCCAGGTCGAAGCTGAATATTCCCTGCCGCACCATGCGCAGAATATTTCCAACTCCAAATCCCGCACTGGCGCCGATGATGCCCAGTATAATTCCAGTTCCCGCCAGTACGGCACACAGAATCAGACTAACCTTCGTAAACTTTTTCATACTGTCTTCCTCCTTCCCTGAAAGGGCTTTTTGCAGAGTCCGATAATCCCTTTAAACATCCAGGGCACCGTTCTTCCACAGAGCCATACACATCCCACCGTGCCTGCAATGGCAATGGCCAAAAGCACCAGTCCGGCCCCCATAAGGCCCAAGCCAGCCGCCATTCCCCCGGAAACCA
>CAPNGW010000013.1 GCA_948665105.1 uncultured Lachnospiraceae bacterium | reverse complement strand
TGCTTCATGGCCACCAAATTCGCATCCAGCGCATGGGCATCGTAGCCGGCCTGGGAGAGGGCTCTGCCCAATATAATATGCTGAATGGAGCCGATATTCACAAGGGCAATCTGATGCTCGCTGTCAATCAAATCTTCAAAGGACTGAATTTCGCTGTTATTTGTCATAAGCCCATGCTCCTGGCCGGATAAATTCGTAAAAATCTTATAGCCCACATTTTTGGAAATGCCGGTAAGTGCCGGTGCGATTCCCATAAAGCCCACGTCCAGCTGCCCGGAGGCAATCCCTGTATTGATATCCGGCCCGGAATTCATCTGGTTCCAGACCACAGTCACCTCTCCACCAGTCAGCTCCTTGTAGGCCTTCTCAATCAGTCCCTGCTCCTTTGCCACAATCAGGGGCGCATAGGCAAGGCCATACTGATATGCAATTTCCAGGGTAGCCCCTTCTCCTGCCTCATCTGCGGCTCCTGCTTCATTCCCTGCTCCTGCTTCCTTCTCTGTTTCTGACTCATTCCCTGCTCCTGCCTCATCCTTCTTTGCTTCCTTGCCGCAGCCTGCAAGAGAGAGGCTTAAGCTGATACATAAAATAATCAAAATCCATTTCTTCATGTTGTTCTCCTTTACTCTTCCTTTTGTAGTAATGTAATAAACGCCTGGCACATCTTAGAGATGTATCTCCCCTCGTAAAAGGCGATGTAGATACTTCGCGCAAAAATAGCCTCCGGCAGAGGATAGATTTCCAGCTGTCCGGAGTATTTGCTGTTTTTCAAAGCCTCCTCCGAAGCAAAGACTGCTCCGGTGCCCATAGCGGCCAATGCGATTCCCGTGGATACCTGATTCACGGTAACATGCTGGCTCATGGAAATCTGATACTCCTTTAAAAACTGCCGAATACCTTTTTGCAGTGGCTGGTTGCTTTCCATGGAAATGAGTTCCATGTTCTCCAAAGCCCGGTAATCTCCTGGATTCTCTTGTAATTGCCTGTTGATGGTCCAGGCTTTGGGAACCCCTAAGAATATCCTCTCTTCCTTAATCTCTCTGGTGGAAAAGCCATTGGGAAGATTGCCGCTGGTGCTGATAAAGCAGTCTACCTCGCCCCTCTCCGCCATTTCCACTAATTCAAAGACGGACTCGTTCTTGATGACAATTTCACAGTCCTGATATAATTGCCGAAAATCATGCACAGCCTTTGTTATGAGGGATTCCACATATACCACCGGTCCCCCGATGACTACCCGCCGATTCCTGCTTTCAGAAATATCCGCCACCTTTTGTTTGTATTCATTGATTAAATACTGCTGCTTTTTCAAATATTCAATGTAGGCAGCCCCTTCCTCCGTGATTCTAAGAGGGTTGCTCTTTCGTATAAAAATCTGAAAGCCCAGCTTCTGCTCCAGCTTGCTGATTCCGGCGCTTAAGGCCGGCTGGGAGATTCCCAGCTTGACAGCCGCCTTCGTAAGATTGCCACATTCCTTCACATTTAGTATGTATCTGTTATATATTTCAATGTCCATGGCATTTGCTTATGGCCTCCTGCTTATGATATATAATCATATGGTTATAATATCCTTTATTTTCCTCTTTGTCAATGGCTAAAAAGGAAAGCTTAAGGAGGCGGCTCTTGTAAAATCTATCGGAATAGCATATAATAAAGGAAAAATGGAGGGAGTGACACTATGCCGTCTACTGCTATGAAATTAAATAAGCTTTTGGAAAATTTGGATGAAGAAGATTTTAATAAGGCTATTTCTTATATTGAATTTTTAGTCAGCAGAAGAAAGGAACTCATATCGGACAGAAAATTTGCAGAGAACAAAACAGACGTGGAAGCTATTGTGACTTCTCTGACAGGCGCTATTCCAGACGCAGGAAAATCACTGGAAGAATACAGAAATGAAAGGCTGAAGAAGTATGAAAATTCTCATTGATACAAATGTTATTCTTGATGTGCTTTTAAAAAGAGAGCCCTTCTACTGTGATGCTGTAAAGATACTGAATCTGTCAAATAGAAATAATATTAAACTGTTTGTATCAGCATCTGCAATCACTGATATTTATTACATTGCAAATCAAACACTGAGAAACAGAATGGAAACAAAAATCCTTTTGTCAAAGCTCCTAAAGATAGTTTCAGTTGCCAGTGTTTCAGAAAATATAATTAAAAAGGCCCTTGAACTGCCTTGGAAGGACTTTGAAGATTCGGTACAATATTCAGTTGCTCTATTGCAAGAAATGGAAGGAATAGTAACGCGCAATACAAATGATTACAAAGAAGCAGAAATAAATATATGGACACCGGAAGAATTGTTGCTTCTCCAATCCAGACTTATACTATGAAATACAAACTTTACGGCAGTCTCTTTACATCTCCATATGAAAGTCTACCATTTCCAGCAGGAAGCTCACAGCCTTATAGTCCCTTTCCTCAAAGGAAACGCACATATTGGCATTCAAAAAATCAGGATCCTGGGAAACATCCCGGCCGATTTCTATTCCCAGCGCTTCCAATTCCTGTTCACATAAATCCTCCTCCACCTCCAGCAAAAACCGGCAACGTCCGTTGGAACGGAAGAATTTATCCAAAAAAACTTTTTGGTATATTGCTCTTCTTTTTGCAACAAAATCCATCCCCAGGAATTCTTTGGGGTTAAATGTCTCCCGGTCAAGATACGTAATCTCTTTGTCCCATGTGAAATCACCGGTTTTTCTCTTTTCTACCCGGACCGGTATGCATTTTAAGTTCAATAAATCGAAAATGATTTTGACCTTTGTACTCCCTGACCCGCTATTTTCCATAAACCACTGGTAAATAATGAATTCCTTTTGCCATTTTTCATGTTTACATATGGAATTTAACAGGTATTTTCGTTCTACCTCTTTGGCCTGTACCCGTTTCATCTTTATCTCCTGTTAAGCAGTGGCATTTTGAAGGAGCCGGTTATTTACGAATTCGTTTAGCTCTCCCTGGCCGACCTCCTTGTTATTATGGATTACCGTAAACAAAAAGTCTGCGTTGGATTGATAAAATCCCTTTTTCTCCGGGCAGAGATGATTCTGAATCAGCTGTACCTCCCCATACCTTTGTTCCAGCATTCTTTTGCATAAAGTTGGGTCATAGGTGACGGGATGGGGAAACTCGTTATAGATATAATCCATAACCAAGTCCTTTTCCCGGCACTCCATGAGAGAAATCTCTTCCCCGCAGATCAGTCGGATATACACATCCATCAGATTCACCCCGCAGGCCTGGGAGAGAAATCTCTTATAATACTCACCCCCGCCCACACCGATATCCATCTCTATCAGATTCACTCCCGCCTGGCCCACGATTACATCATATTTTATAATACTGTTTTCAACGCCAAGGCTCTGAATCATTCTGGAAGCGTGCTGATAAATTTCATAGTAATCCTCAAAGGAAATTTCCAGTCTGCCCAAAAAGAAGGTCTCTTTAAAGGAGTGGCGGAAAACGGGAGCTAAAAGCTTAATCTCACCCTTTTGGAGCATCAAAAGTACCCGGTATTCTCTTCCCTTCACGGCGCTTTGTACCATGTGGTTTTCATTCAGGCCGTTTTGGTTTAACTCCTCTAAAAGCTCTTCTCCCTTCAGGAACCGGACTCCCTGGCTTCCCCGTCCGATAACCGGCTTTAGAATGTAATCCTCCCCGGCAGAAATATCCTCCGGATGCTTCATAAGGCTGTCATAGGAAAAGGTTTTGATTTGGGATAGCCCGTATTGCTCATACATTTGCTGCTGTCTCAGCTTATCCATACCTGTCACTAAATTTTCAGGAACGGCTGTGGGCAGCTTGTAGTAGTTGCTGATTAGCTGCAAGGTCCTGATTGCAACGCCACCCGCATAAGAGCCAGCCCCAATCACCGGTTGTCCCAGAGAGTCCAGCCAGGAAATTGCCCCCTGATGGTCCGAGGTATCAATCTCCTTAAAATAATTGCAATATCCTATGGCCTCCTTAGAATTTTTCCCTTTTCCAAAGGCAGCCACCTGGTAACCCAGCTCCCGCAGTCGCCTGATAAAGCCGCACTGCAAATTTCCGGCTCCCACAGAAACAATGATTCCTTTGCTCATTTCTCCCTCCCACTATTTTCCTGTTAAAAACAATGCTTTTGTGTCCTCTCTTCTGTAAATATCATTTCGAATCCACGCATCGTATTGGTCAAACAAAAGCTCCTGCCCACGGGTGAAAAACTGCAATGGCTCCCCGGTATTCCAGGCCTGATGGATTCCTCCATTCCAGAAATACAGGGCCTTACGTTCTTCAAAAACAATCTCCTTCTCCAAAAGCCCATTGTCCACAAGAAATACTTCAAAAAAGTTACAGCCTGCGTCAACAAACAGCTGGGACGGTCCCCAGAGTCTTGGATTTGCCTCAATCATGTAATACTGCTCCAGAGTTTTTCGGACCTCCACCATAACTAATCCCCGAAAGCCCAGCTCACAAAACATCCTCTGGAAGGCTGCGCTGATATCCTCACGATGAAGACCGGAGGTTCTGGCTGCTACAATGGATTTGCCAAAGGGCTGCTGCACCAAATTCTCCTGGGAAAAGGAGTACACCTCCCCGGAGGCGCAAAAATAATACAGAAGGTAATAGCTCTCCCCGTCCAGATACTCCTCCCCATAGAAATCCGACAGTGGATACTCATTCCGAAAGCGCTGGTACTCTTCCTTGCTTTTTATGATAATTGGACTGTAAATCTTTTGGTTCAAAGAAGCATACCTTATGGGCTTTGCAACCAAAGCCCTCTCAAAGGATTCCGGCCACTCCAGCCTGGGGGGAATCAAAATTCCATTAGCCTGGCAATGCTCCCCAAAGGAATGCTTATCCGATAGGACCTCATACAACTCTCTGTCAACCAGCGGTATCCTGCATCCCAGCTCCTCTATGGCCTCCCGATTATTCAAAAGAAATCGGTTGAAATACTCACTGCTGGGAATTATGAAAAACCGCTCACTGCTATTTTCTCGGATTCCAGCCAGAATTTGTTGAAAAATATCAACATTCAACTCCTTGGAGGTTCTGACAAAGGAGACCTTCTTCTTGTAAGCGCTCTTTAGAAGTCCGTCTGATTCCGTAAGGGCTACTATCTTGTAATTGTCCATATGGTTAGACTCCAAAACTCTCAGAAATGCAACCAGCGCCCGTTGATTGTATCCTGAAAATATCAAAATAGTCTCCCTGTCTGTCAGCATTCCACCCCCCCCCCCCAAATTTTTTCTGGGGCTGACTGCAGTGGCCTTCTATGGTCCCCCTGCAGCATGTTTCTATGATGGAGGTGATACTGTCAACCGCTTCCAGGGGCAAGTCGGGATACAGGGGCAATGATAATATATTGTCCCCGGCATACCGTGCCCTTCTTAAGGGCTCATTCTTATACTTGTTCTTAAAGCACGCCTGGTCCGCTGTGATGGGGTAAAAATATTTTCTGGCGAAAATATTATTTGCTCTCAATTCCGCAAAAACATTATCTCTGGCACCCTCTCCTAAAATTTCAGGAGAGAATAATACCGGAAAATAGCCGTAGGAATATTGAACCTCTTCCTGGTCAAATCCGGGGAGCACCAGGCCCTGAATCGATGACAGGTTCTCCCGGTAGCGGGCAACCCGCCTTTCTCTCTCTTTTATATTATCTTCCACATATTTTAGATTACACAGGCCCATGGCTGCACAGAATTCATTCATTTTCGCATTGGCTCCCACTTCCACCACAAGCTCCTCGGAACGAATCCCAAAGTTCTTCAGATTATACAGCCTGTTATAAAACCTCTCCTCCGAAAAGGCAATTCCGCCACCTTCTATGGTGGAAAAGACCTTTGTGGCATGAAAGCTGAATACGGAGGCATCCCCGAAATTGCCAATCCCCATCCTTCTGTAGCTTTCCCCAAAGGCATGGGCGGCATCGTAAATCACCTTCAAATTATATTTTTCTGCAATTTCGTTTATCTTATCCACATTGCAGATGTTTCCATATACATGTACCGGCAAAATCGCCACTGTTTTCTCGGTTATCAGAGCCTCAATGCACTCCTCGTCAATGGTATAATCGCTTAGCTTAATATCGCAGAAAACAGGCACCAGCTTGTTCCGGACAATGGCATGGGTGGTTGATATAAAGGTAAAGGGCGTTGTGATGACCTCGCCGCCCTCTGGGAAGCCCATTGCCTGTATGGCAAGCTCCAGTGCCATATGACCGTTCACCATCAGGGAGAACTGTGGCACTCCCAGGAAATTTCTCAGCTCCTTTTCCAGCTCCTTGTGATAGCCACCCATGTTTGTAATCCAGTGGCTGTCCCAAAGGGCTTCTATTTTCTGCACATATTCTTCCATGGGCGGAAGAAAGGACTTTGTCACAGTTATCTTAGATTTCATGCCGCTTCTCCCTTTCCAGGGCATAGGCTTTCACCTGCTGACACAGCTTCCTGAAATTACCTACGCTGTCCACATTTACATTCCTCTCCGCCACAATTCTGCAATTTTCTTTCTGCTTCTTCATAAAAGCCTCATCGGTACAATAGCGGTATACCAGCTTTGGCATCTCTTCCACAGAGCTGCACACAAAGTCCTGTCCAACGAAGGATTCCACATCGCAGTTGCCCAGTGTAATCACCGGAACCTCCTCCAGGATAGCCAGGTGTCCACCACCGCCACCACCCTTCCGGGGCGGGTTTAAAAACACGTCTGCTATTGCGATGGTCTCCCGGAACTCATCCTGCCACCCCAGGAAATACACCCTGCTCTCGTAAGGAGTATCCTGGAAAAACTGCCGGAGAGAGTCGCAATTTCCAAGCATTGCAAAGACAATCCCCTCCTCTTTGTCCATGGCGGCCTTCATGATGGCGGCAAAGCTCTCATCAATTTCTATGTCCAAACGGTTTCCGGCAATCATTACCACAAAGCGTTCTTCCGGGATTCCAAAATCCGATTTTCCATAAAGCTTCTTGTCTGATTCCGATTTTAATTTTTGATAGGAATGTTTTACATCCACCACCAGCTGCCCCTCTGCAAGGCATGCTCTGTATTCCCTGTCCTCTTCCTGGGAATAATTGAAATATCTGGCAATAATTGGTACATCCACCGCCAGGGCCCTTTTCTCGAAATTTAAAGCAACCACCGTGGTAATGGAGTTGCACAGCCCTGCCAGGGGAGTAGGCAGCCCCAGGCTGAACACAAATTCAGGCCTTTCCTGCCATATAAATTCCATGGCCTTCTCCAGCCGCTGAAAATAATTGTACTTGCCTGCCATCAGATTAAGGCCTTCAACGCGCTCTCCGTCGATTTCACAGGTAAAGGATGTGGTTTCTTCATATCTATTGAGTAAATAACGAGGCCTATACCAGTCCGCTTCTTCTGCATGGTCGATGCTGGCGCCACAGAAAATTACTACTGAAACCTCATAGCCCAGCTCTTTCAGATACTTTTGAAAAAAGGCTGTTTTTCTGGTGGGTGCATTGGTCTCATCCTGCAACAAGGAGAGTACAAAAACCACCTTCTTATTTCTTGTCTCATAGGGGAGATAGGAATATTTCTTTTCCAGCAGCTTTTGCGTTTCCTGAACAAGGCACCGATAGGAAGCTCTGTGACGCTTGCACTGAGCAATCTCATCCTTTACTATGGAAGTGAGTGTTCCCTCCATGTGCAACTGGATCCAAGCATACCATCTGCTCCATAGCGCGTAGTAGTCATGTTTCAGGTCCTCCTCCAGCACAGCAAAAATTCTTTCGTCCCTGAGAAAATACAACAATGCAGACATGACCAGGAAATAATCGCTCTCCCTCTTCTCAAGAGACTCCTCCAGCAACCGGATACTTTCTTCCTTTTTCCCGTGGGATAGCTTTTGGTATGTCTTCTTAATGCGCTCCTCCATATCCGTGCCAAGGGACCAGGACGTTTTCAGCAAAGTGTTCATCTGACCCACAAGCTTCAGGAACTCTTTTATGTCCCTTATATCCTGCTCTTCCAACGCCTCCGGAAATTCTATCTTCCAGTTCCCCGTCCGCTCACCTGTCTCACTTTTACTTATAATCTCCTGCTGCTCTCTGGCATAAGGCACCAGTGTCTCTTCCACCAGAGTTTTAATCTCCTCCGCTCCCACAGAAATCGCCTGTAGCATCAAAGTTCCCTGCTTTACAATGTCCGAAAGCTCCTCCGCACGGTTCTCTGCCGTGTGATAGATAGAGGGACGGAGGGTATATTCGAGTCCCTTCAGGCTGTCCACCACCGTCTCCGCCATGGGGTCCTTTTCCATAAAGTTGTTGATTTTCTTTATCTTCTTATAGGTATTCTGAAATTGCTTTGCACTGCCGGGATTATCCGGGTTAAGCTTCTGAATCCGTTTGTAATAGCGAAGGCCTTCCTCCGCCTTATCCTTAATATCCTTAAGCTTCTTCGCACTGTTCTCAAAATACCGCAGTGCAAAATTCTTCTCCTCCTGGGTCTCGAAAAGCTTCGGCACCCGGGCAAGATACCATCTTGCGTTGTATTCCCGGGTACAGTATTTTTGAATGGCCTTTTTCAAGGTCATATTTTTGGCCCCGTGAATCAGAGCTCCTCCCTCTGTGGCGTCAATGGTCTGAATATTCTTCCAATCCTTGATGGTAAATTCAAACCAGTCCAGATACAGCTTAAAATCTGCTCTGGTAACCACCTTACCACCGTCCACAGCCTCCACTTCCATGTAGATGTCACTCTCCATATCAATCTCGCACTTCTCATCCTTGAAGGCTCCATCCACATGAACCTTATTTCCGGTCAGAGCCAAATCCTGCCCCACCAGGATTACAGTTCTTGCCCCCATATGGACGCCCAGGGAATAGGCGCTGGTTCCCACGGAACCGCCTGTGGGAAGATTGGGCAGGGTAATCTTTCGCTCCTTCACACCATCCAGATAGTGAATCAGCTCCATCTCATAGTGCGAGCCGCTGTAGTAGAAATACTTTCTCCCTTTATGAAGGTCCATGGGCCCTGTGGAAACCGCAGTCATGGTCACCATCCCGCATTTGGAGATATCTTTATGCTCAAAAAGCTCCGAAGGCTTCAGACCGTCCACAATCATAAACAAATCCGGCACAATCCCTGCATTTAAAAGGGGTTTCATGGCAGTGTCCGTGGCTATAATACATGCCTTGCCCACTGCTGCCTTTAAGTCCTGGATGTTCTTATTTAAGGAGGGGCCTGCAGACACCACAATCACCGGCACATCCGATGGAAGCATATTGTGCAAATCACAGATGGAATGTCCTTCATACAGATAATGCAGGTTATGAAACACATTCTTGGCATTGACACTGGTATAACGGACAGCCGTATTCCAGCCCACCGTTATTTCCGAGGTGTACTGCTTCAGGAACCTCACAAATTCCCCAATAGGCTCCGAAAAGAGCTCTTTGTAGTTTCCCGACATATAGATTTTCAGGGAGACTAAGTTGTCATAGACAATCATATAGCGAAAATACCGCTCCATCTCAAAGCCATTGATTTTGGGCACTATAATCCCCACAGGAATATCCGGCTGGAACAGGAAGGACAAATCCACCTCCTCCATGGCCCTTCTAAAAATCTCATAGGAGGGCTCATACACCAGAATGTTTACGGTCTCTGGAACACTCTCCATAATCCTCCTGATATGCACTCCGTTGGAAATCCCAATGATGATGATGGTGGCAAACTTATCAATGGGACCATTCTGCTCCAGCCAGCGCTCCACGGCCTGGGAAGGGGCATATTTTCCGTTTAAGTAGTATACCCTTCCATGGTCGTCCACCTTCAGGATCTGCTCTCCGTCATAGCTCTCCTCTACAATTACATCGAAGCTTCTCTTTTTTCTGTTATGCGCCCGAAGAATATCCGCCCAAACCGGGAACTTATTCTCCAGCGCTTCCATATTCTTCTCATATACCGGTCTGTTCATCTCATTCCTCACCCTTAAGTTCTTGTGCTGTATATTCATAGATTACCAGCAATCCGTACCGCAGCGTATCCAGCAGGAACACACTGTCCCCATGCTCAACGCCATAGACGATATCCCTTAACACCTGCAGTACAAACTGTATGTTTATGTCAAAGGGAATTTCCGGATTCTGCGCCCATGATAAAATATCACCGATGCTCTGATTCATGGCCGGCAGATACTCCTTCAGCTTCCCCAAATATTCTTCCTCATTTTCAATCCACTGGCAAATATGCTCCACCTGCTCTATGTGATCCTGTAATTCCATAATCTTTCCTCTTTCCAAATCTTTCCTTTAATAGAATAAAAGAGGGTCGGCCTACGCCGACCCCTCTCCGGTAAAGCTTTGTTTTTATTACTGTAACAGACTCAACACGCCCTGAGTAGCCTGATTTGCCTGAGCCAGCATGGACTGTCCTGCCTGAGCAAGGATGTTGTTCTTGCTGTACTCAACCATCTCGTCCGCCATATCGGTATCACGGATACGGGATTCTGCTGCCTGGGTGTTCTCTGCTACGTTATCCAGGTTGGCGATGGTGTGCTCCAGTCTGTTCTGAAGTGCACCAAGTGCGGATCTCTGTCCGGATACGTTGTTGATTGCGTTGGAAATCATGTTAATGGTTGCATTGGCATACGCATGATTCCGTACGTCCGGGCCAGTGGTAAAGCTTGCAGCTGCAACTGACGGGGACAAGAATACCTGGGCGTTCTTGGAAGCCATCTGACCGAAGCATGCTCTTGCTGCTGCACTTGTTGCCACCTCTGCGCCTGTTGCTGTCAGATATCCGGTGGATGCGCCTCTGGCAATCACAGCGTCACGGGATGCACGCCGGCCAACGCTACCTCTTGCTGTTGCGGAAGCAGCGTATTTTCCTGCTTCAGTGGGCTCATTGGTTCCAAAATATCCGGACTGCTTAAGCACAAGGCCGGTATTCAAGCCGATAGCAGATGCATTCATCCGAGCGATGTTCACCTGAATCTTCTGTCCGGCATTGGCGCCTACCTGAAGATTCTTGCCGGTGAAGGTTCCATCCAGCAGGTTCAGCTTGTTGAACTGGGTGGTGTTAGCGATACGGTCAATCTCATCGGTGAGGGCATTAAGCTCCTGCTGGATTGCGTCGCGGTCCACGTTCTGGTTGGTGTCGTTGGCTCCCTGTACAGCCAGCTCGTTCATTCTCTGAAGGATGGAGTGAGCCTCGTTCAGCGCACCTTCTGCGGTCTGGATTAAGGATACACCGTCCTGTGCGTTGGAGGATGCACGGTCAAGACCACGCACCTGGCTTCTCATCTTCTCAGAAATCTTCAGGCCTGCTGCATCGTCAGCTGCACGGTTAATCTTATAACCGGAGGACAGCTTCTCGGAAGACTTGGACTGCAGGTTGGTGGTGATACCCAACTGACGATTTGAGTTCATTGCTGTTAAATTGTGTTGTACTACCATTGCCATAATGATATTCCTCCTTGAATATACTGCAGCTTCCTTGCTGCATAATCTTTAATTACGGGCTGTCCTGCCATAGAATTTTAAGACAGGACAATGCCCCTTTCTGATAAAATGTTACCTGTTACTGTAACAAGCTCAGCACGCCCTGGGTAGCCTGATTTGCCTGAGCCAGCATGGACTGTCCTGCCTGAGCAAGGATGTTGTTCTTGCTGTACTCAACCATCTCGTCCGCCATATCGGTATCACGGATACGGGATTCTGCTGCCTGGGTGTTCTCTGCTACGTTATCCAGGTTGGCGATGGTGTGCTCCAGTCTGTTCTGAAGTGCACCAAGTGCGGATCTCTGTCCGGATACGTTGTTGATTGCGTTGGAAATCATGTTAATGGTTGCATTGGCATACGCATGATTCCGTACGTCCGGGCCAGTGGTAAAGCTTGCAGCTGCAACTGACGGGGACAAGAATACCTGGGCGTTCTTGGAAGCCATCTGACCGAAGCATGCTCTTGCTGCTGCACTTGTTGCCACCTCTGCGCCTGTTGCTGTCAGATATCCGGTGGATGCGCCTCTGGCAATCACAGCGTCACGGGATGCACGCCGGCCAACGCTACCTCTTGCTGTTGCGGAAGCAGCGTATTTTCCTGCTTCAGTGGGCTCATTGGTTCCAAAATATCCGGACTGCTTAAGCACAAGGCCGGTATTCAAGCCGATAGCAGATGCATTCATCCGAGCGATGTTCACCTGAATCTTCTGTCCGGCATTGGCGCCTACCTGAAGATTCTTGCCGGTGAAGGTTCCATCCAGCAGGTTCAGCTTGTTGAACTGGGTGGTGTTAGCGATACGGTCAATCTCATCGGTGAGGGCATTAAGCTCCTGCTGGATTGCGTCGCGGTCCACGTTCTGGTTGGTGTCGTTGGCTCCCTGTACAGCCAGCTCGTTCATTCTCTGAAGGATGGAGTGAGCCTCGTTCAGCGCACCTTCTGCGGTCTGGATTAAGGATACACCGTCCTGTGCGTTGGAGGATGCACGGTCAAGACCACGCACCTGGCTTCTCATCTTCTCAGAAATCTTCAGGCCTGCTGCATCGTCAGCTGCACGGTTAATCTTATAACCGGAGGACAGCTTCTCGGAAGACTTGGACTGCAGGTTGGTGGTGATACCCAACTGACGATTTGAGTTCATTGCTGTTAAATTGTGTTGTACTACCATTGCCATAATGATATTCCTCCTTGAATATACTGCAGCTTCCTTGCTGCATATTGTTTTACATCGTGTTTTTGTTGTGCGAAAGCCTTATCCTTCCCGATGCCTAGGATTACCGGGAAGGCAGGCAGCACCAACTTTCAACATTGCATCTGATGCTTACAATTAATATATCGGTAAGTTTTACTTTTACTTTACCCCCCTGACAAAGACAATTCTAAAAAAAATCTTTTCGGTCTTCCTTCTCCAAGGTATATATTCTGACGAAATCGCACAGTGCTTTAAAGTTTCCCTCACTGTCCAAATCGGTCTGTCTTTTTGCCGCCACTCTGCAATTTGCTTTCTGCATTTCCATAAATTCTGCATCTGAAAAATATCGATGTACCAATTCAGGCATTTCCTCCAGGCTTTCACATACAAATTCCTGCCCGGTACAAGCTTCCACATCGCAGTGGCCCAATGTAATAACCGGAACCTCCTCCAATATGGCAAACAATCCTCCTGCTCCGCCTCCCTGTCTCGGAGGATTTAGGAAGACATCTCCTATTCCTATCGCCTCTTTAAAATCGTCCTGCCATCCCAAAAAATAAAATCGATTTTTGTAAGCAGTGTCATCAAACCGGGTGGATAATTCAGCGCATTCTCCCAGTACTGCAAAAACGAATGTTTCCTCTTTATCCAGTATATGCTTTATAATCTTGGTAAATTTTTCATCCACCTCTTGATTCAGCCGGTTTCCGGCAATTACAATCACGAAGCTGTTCTCGGGAATTCCAAAGTATGACTTACTGTAGGTCTTTTCCCTATTATTTTCATTATATCTGTCTATAGAATACTTTACATCTATGGCAATCTGCTCTTTTGTGAGGCAGCTGTTAAATTCTTCTTCCTCCTCATCAGTATAGGCAAAGTACCGTGCGATAATGGGCGCATTCGTTATTGGTACTGTCTTCACAAAATTCATTCTGACTACCGTGGTAAATGGATTACACAAATCTGCCAAAAGCGTTTCACTTCCCAGCTCAAATACAAATTCCGGCTTTTCTTCCCAAATTTCTTTTACTGCCATCGTCATATTTTCCAGGTAATTATTCTTATCTAGCTGAAAATTATATACGTGAAACAGTTCATCCTCTGTTTCATATGTAAATACTCCTGTTTCTTTGCGCAGATTGTAAATCACTCTCTCCTGATACCAGGCATACTTGACACCATCTGCATTGCCCGAATGAAAGCATACATAAACCACTACCTCATATCCCAGCTTCTTTAATACTCCAACAATATATATCAGATTTCTCGTAGGCGAATGGTCAGGCCTCATTATTTGGCTCATTACAATAACAATTTTTCTTTTCCTGGAATTATAAGGGAGATAAGCGTACCTTTGTCCTATTTCTTCCTGCATCTCTTCTAAAATATGTTGGTACGCATCTTTCAATCCTTTGTAATCTACAACTCCATAAGAACCGATGGATTGTGAAAACAGCAATATCTGCAACTGTTTCATTGCACTCCATCTAAGCCACAGCGAATACCCCCGGAATTTCATTTTATTTTCCATCATGAAAATAATACGAGGGTCTTCCAAGTTGCACAATAAAGTTGACATGATCAGAAAATACGTCATGCCATCCTCTTTTAGAAGATCCTCTAAGATTTGAAGGCTCTGCTCTTTCTCGTAATTAGTAAGATTCCCATAAGCTTCTTTCAGCCTTCGTTTCATCTCTGCATCACATCCATTGTCTAAGTCCAGTTGCCCGCACATCTGACTAACTATACTCAAGAATTCTTTCATATTCTTACCCCCATCGTATATTCATCTTTCATATCCCCAGAAATCAGTAAACATATAAATGCAGTCTGGTGGGCATTGGAAAGTCAAAGCGAAGAGCCATTTTATAATCCGGATTTAAGTTATCTATCCACCTTATTGTATCAAACACTTTCATGCCATTGTCCGCTGCAACATTTATTATAAAACGCGGCTTATTCCTTCGAATTACATCCTTGCATCCCTTGAGCACATCCAAAAACAAAAATGGAATACCAATTTTAATTAAACTGACATTTTTATTTTCAAACAGCTCATCCAATGTCTTTATTTCAATTTTTATAGTGTCTGTCTGGTTATCGCTTTCCTCCGATGCATATGCTGACTGTGAATTTCCGTTTTTCAAATATAAAACCCCGTTTTCTTTTCCTACTCCACATGGGAATAGTGTGATATTTACTTTCTCTTTTATTTTCTCCCCAAGTATCCGGACACTATCCGGATCCGGCTCAATTGCTGCAATGGATTGATAACGATTAGATACCTTTTGTAAAAATCCAGAAATAGTATCTCCCGTCCATGCCCCTACATCCAAATAATTTTCTGTATCTGTTAGTTCCAGTTTATCGAAATTAAACATATCTCCTATGCAGAAATCCTTTTCCAGCATATAATGGATATCGTTTGTTTCCTTAACCTTGAAGTAAGCCTTTAATGCTTCCCGCGATATATCATCGTCAAGATAATTCATAGCAGACTCTATTTCACCTTTATGCTCCGTCCAATACGCCTCTATTCCCTCAATCCTGTACTGAGGGTATGGATTCGGAATGATGTATACCTTTTTAATAAACGGATAGGCCTTCAACAAATTCCTCTTTTCAAAATGGCCATGACCCATAACTACATTTATGCTTTCGTATTTATCTGCCACCTCTTCCAATAAATAAATGTTTTGTTCTCTGGGAATCATGTGAGCCTTTTCTTTTCCCACATTGATAAAAAACCCCTCCACCGGAATTCCCTGCTCTTTCAAACAGTTCTCTACCTCTACGCTCATAGAGCCTGCGCCCCAAATAAAAAGCGGAATTCCTGATTCCTTCAATTCCTGGTATATGGTCTGTAGCACATCTTTCTTTTCTCTGGTATTTTCACACATATCGCTTTTCCTGCCCATCTCAGCTCTAAATGTTATTTTATCTATGAAGCATACTTCTTTCCATTTTAGAAAGTATCATATCCTCGCCCTGGTGGTTTTTAATTGTCACCTTTTCATACACGTATTCTACGAATGCCATAGCAGCATCACGGCTTGGCAGTATCGCTACCAGCTCCGCAGCCCTTTGTCTTAAATCACCGGTATCCGGAACCATTTCTCCCACGTCATACCGTTTCATAACAGAACAAACTCTGGCATCCTTCTTAAGCTCCTCTAATCCGTCAAAGACAGCTATCACACCTGGTTTTACCGCCACAGACAAAATAATGCAGACCTCACCGTTTAAATTATATACTTCTTTGAGAATCTCTTCCTCTCCGGTTACTTCTCCGCTCAATGCATATTGAATCATGCATTTCATAGTGCTGAATCCGGTGGCTCGAAAAAGTGCGATATCGTAGTCACTGCCCGGGAATCTCAATCCAGGGTCATAAAAATAAACCTTATTACCGTCTATAAATCCTTGCAGATATACCGCGCCAAACTTTATTCCCAAGGAAGTAATCATATTTATCACTTTCGGTTCGACACACTCTTTGTATATTTTAACATAATCAGAGGGAAGAAAGGTACAAATATTCTGACGTTCCAAATTATCTTCCGCCTTGCCCAGGTATCGGTCTCCCATTTTCACCAGATATGGATTGGAATCCATCACAATATAAGCAAATGAAATGTCCTGCTTATCAAGCATATATCTTTCAATCAATACCTGACCGTCACTGGACTCACTTCGGGCATAGTCTATCGCTTTATAAATCTCTTCTCTGCAATAGCACACAGTCTGCCCTCTGGAGCCGCGGCTGTCAGAAGGCTTCACCAAAACCGGATAAATCACCCTTCCGTTTTTAACATCCTCTTCTGTGTATTCTGGTATCACATCAACGCCATGTGCCAGACAGTAATCCTTAAACCGACGTTTATTCACCAATATCTCAAATTGCTCTTCATTTCCATAGCAAGGTACCCCCAGCTTCTGGCAAACTTTTTGATATGGAATCTGTGCCGGGTCTATACAGAATGCAAGAACGCCATCTACTTTTTCCTTCCTGCATCTGTCCACAATAGCATCCACATCCCTGATATCCAGCATCCATGCCTGGTCTGCCATCTTTTTTGCAGGTGCATCCTTTACCGGCAAATAGTCTGTGACAATCGTATATACACCCAATTCCTGTGCGGCTTGCACCACTTTGCTGTGAGCCTCTGCTCCCGCCAGAATCAGCAATTTCTTACCTTTTATTCTATTATCCATTGGTCTCCACAAAATGCCGGAGTGTCTGTTACAGACCTCCGGCATTCACTATTTCTTCTTATCCATGAATTGCGGTTCCACATAATTCAGCTTCGCCATATTCTTATAATATTGGCTTGTCACTTGTCTGGAATTCTTAATCTGCTGTACCTTTTTCTTCTCCCTGCTAAACTGTGCTTCCGCCAGGGTCCGGTTCTCCATCTCCTGCTTCTGGACGATCACGGACTTCTCCGTAACCGTACTGATGAGCTTCTTCAGAGTGGCAATTTCTTCCTGGTAGGATTGCTTATCCTTATTGAGAGCTTCACGCACCCGTTCATACATGGTCTCAAAGCCCTCGTCCAGAAAGCCTATCTTCTCAATCAGCTCTGACTTCCGGTCAATGGATGCCTCAAAGGCCTCTGCATCAAATTCCTCTGACTTAAGGAGCTCCCTCTGGCTTAAATTCTCCGCAGAAATCTCCTCCAGTACCTGAATCTTCTTTTCCAGGCTTTCCGCCAAAATGATAATATAATTCTGCTCCATATCAATTTGCCTTTGCCAGTTTATTCAGCTGCATAACCTCTTTCCATGTATCCCGCATGGTCCTGAGGTGCTTTAAAACTTCGCCCAAAATCACCGCATCCTTCTTAACATTCGCTTCCACCAAACGCTCCGTCAGATACGTGTATACATTCTCAAAGTCCTTGGCCACTTCATATTTAGTATCCAAAGATGCCCGGAACTCAAAGATGATGTTCTCCACCTTCTTAATGTTGAGATGGGCTTTCTCCACATCATTCTCCTCTATTCCTGCAATGGCTATATTGCAGAACTTAATCGCTCCTTCATACAGCATCAGTGTCAGTTCTGACGGTGATGCTGTCAGAATCCGGTTCCTGGCATAGGACTCGTATCCTCTGTTTGATGTCATCTTTTATCCTCCTAATCAACCACCCAGCAGCGCTGTCAAAGAGTTTGTCTGGGATTGCAGCTTGGACAGTGCGGTCTCCATAGCGGCAAATTTGTTATAGTAATAATCCTCCAAATCCTTCAGCTTATCCTCCCATTTCTTAATGGTCTTCGTGTATTCATCGTATTCCTTCTGCATCTGAACATCGTTATACACGGTATAGGAGCTGCTCAATTCCGTACCCTTCATCTTCTCATCCAGAGCGCCGTACACATCCTTGGCCAACTGGGTGAAGAACTTGGTTACCGCTTCCGGATTCTCTGTGATGGCCTTCCGCAACTTATCGGCATTGCCCTCGGTGGATGCGTCATCCTTGTCTCCATCGATATGGTAGGCATAAGACTCGTTCTCCGCTTTGGAAAAATAGCCTGCAGTCTTGATTCCAAAGGAGGACAGGCTGTATCTCTCACCATCAATCTCATAACTCTTGCCCATGGCCATGGACATAGCGCTCATTACGGACCTTAAGGTGTCGTCCCGGCGAAGCAGGGAGTCCTTAATCTTCTTCTCCCACTTCTCCACCTCTTCGTCGGACAGCTCGCTCTTCTCTTTGTCAGTAAGGGGCTCATAGCCCTTGGCGCTGTCTGCATTGTAGGCAGATTCCATAGAATTCATCAGGGTGCTGTATTCTGTGATAAAGTTCTTTATCATGTCGTAGATGCCATCCACATCCGTTTCCGTGGAGATGGTCATCAAATCACTGACACCGGTGGCCTGAATGGTCAAACCATTGATGACAAATTTGTTGCTGTCGCTCTCAAAAACAGTGCCGTTCAACTCAATCTGTGCATTTTCGGCATCCTTCTTGATGGCGAGCGCCTTATCCGCAGGCTTTGCAACGCCGGCTTCATTGTAATTCTGCTCCGTAGCCAGGCCCATCTTGCCCAGGATATCCAGACTGTTTGGATTATCTGCCACAAAGCGGATGTCATTGCCCTTACCGCTTTGGGAGGAGTTTAAGAAGAAGCGCTGATTTCCTTCATCAAAGTTGGCGGTGATTCCCTGCTTCCGCAGCTCGTCCAAAAACTCCGATACCTTCATATCGCTTCTTACCTGGACGTTCTTAACCTCATTGCCCACCTCCAGCTTCAAGGTGCCGTTCTGCACCCCAAGGGAAGCAAGCAGGCTGGAGCTGGTGAGCTTGGTACCGTTATTGCTCTTAAGCTCTGTTCCGGTAATGTATCCCGCTGTTGCCAGCTTGTTAATCTTCAAGGTCTGAGTGCCGTTCACCACGGTACCGTCTGCCGTCACAGAAGCCTTGGTGGAGTCAGAAACAATGGTACGCTTCTTGCTGACAAAGTTTCCTTCCCAACGCATATTGGACAGGGTCTTGCTGTAGAACCCGTATATCTTTGTGTTCAATTCCTTCCAGGTATCCTGTTTCCAGGAAAGCTTCGTCTGCTCCTTCTGGTACTTCTCCTGTTTCAAACGATGCGCGGATACCAGCTCCTGTACAATGGAATCGGTATCCAGACCGGAATTCAGTCCTGTAATTCTAATAGGCATATCTTTATCCTCCTAACCCTTCTCGTCCACCATCAAGCCTGCCAAATCCCACACCTTGGCAATCATATCAAGGGTCTTCTCCGGCGGGAACTCTTTGATGATTTCCTTTGTCTCCTTATTCACAATCTTAATGGTCACCCGGTTGGTCCCATCGTGGATGCCAAACACGGCTTCCGAATTTCTGGACATTTTGTTAATCTGCTCCACCGCCCGCTTCATGGCTTCATTGGTCTCCGGCATCTCCCTGGATGGGTTCTCACCCTTCTGCGGGCTTGTGTTCTCTACAGACACCGGTTCTTTCTTCTCACTTACGATTTTAGTGCTGTCGTTAACGCTCTCCACACCGCTGTTATTGGTGCCTGTCTCCAGCCCACTTCCCTGATAAACTGGTACTTTTCCTGTTACAGTTCCGACTGTCACTTTCATCACCTCCATGTGATCTGGTTCATTTTATTTTTTGCTATTACATATATCGGTAGCCCCCTGGTGAAAATGAAGAGCAGCCCTCCTGATTCTTTTGCAAAAAGCTCTCAGCCAAAATCTCAGAAAATATCCTTCAAGTCCTCCGGGCCTGCGGACTTAAGAGCCGCCTGATTCTCCTCCCGAATCTGCAGGTAGACTTCCTTGCGGTAAATAGGCACATCCTTTGGGGCGCTGATTCCAATCTTCACCTGGTCTCCCCGGATTTCCAGCACGGTAACCTCAATATGGTTGTCCACCACCAGAGATTCCCCTTTTCTTCTTGTCAATGCCAGCATACTATTCACCTGCTTTCCGGGCCATCAGGAGCTCATAGATTTTATATTTGACAGGCAAATCATCGTCAATGATAATCTGGCAGGCCTTGTGATTGTCCACATTGATGACAATAGGCGCCTTCAAATTCACACTCATCTCCTTCAAATCCCTGGGCACCGTCACTGTCACCAGAATAAAGGTATTCTCCTGGGTCAGATTCCCAAGAGAGGTTAAAAGCTCATCCTCCACCACGGGATTGTAATTTTCCTTTATCAGAAGGGGGTCTATCACCGGCAGGGCAAACACCGGCTCATCAATGCTCTGAAGCCAGCTTATGCCGCCCCTGTTTCCCTTCTTCTCGTCAAAAATCAACGTAAAGTCCTTGCAGTCTGGAAAGCCGATGATTCCGTCGGTAAAATGAATAATTTTCTCCTCCTGAATCTCAATTTCGCCAAAAATTCTTGTGTTTACTTTCATATGAACCTGCCCTTCCTTCTACAGATAATTCAACAGGGTCTGCTGGTTTACCTTGGAGGATGCCAGCAGGGATGCCTGATACGCAGTGTAGGCCGACGTATAGTCAACGATAATGTTGGACAGCTCCCGGTCCTCGTTATTGGATTTCAGCCGTTCAAAGGACATCTGCTGATTGGATACCCGGGTCTTGGTCAGCTTCAGCCGGTCTCCCTTGCTTCCCACATCGGTTACAGCCAGATTAATTTCACCCAGGTAGCCCTGGAAGGTTCCGATGGCCCTGCTGTACTGCTTCTGCATATTGTCATCCATATAGGCCGCTTCCTTTTTGGCCGCTTCCAGCCACTGGCCCAGCATTTTCTGGGCTTCAGGGTCGGCATACTGCTCCTGCTTCATCATGCCTTCAATCTTATCCACCTTTTCGTGGGCTGCAATGGCGGCTTTGACGATATCCGTCAGCTCATCAATGTCCCGGCCGATGGAGGCGTCGAACACATCGGAGGCCTGGGTGTTCACCACAATGGTCTGGTTGAAGGCCACCGTGTATGCAATTTCCTGATTTTCCTTGACGTATTCCACACTCCCAATGGCAGTGGTCTTGGTACAGTCAAAATAATGCTCCGGCCTAAGCTCTCCTTCGGAAAATCCCGTTTTGGTGTAAGTAGCGGAAAATTCCACCTTGTCCCGCTTCAAGCCCTCGGAAACATTTTTCCCGAAGATAAGCTCGCCCGTCTCGGGTATGAAGAGGGTCTCATCGTCGCCCACTGCAAAGGGCGCCACCGGGGG
>CAPNGW010000012.1 GCA_948665105.1 uncultured Lachnospiraceae bacterium | reverse complement strand
CTGCAATTCATTCAAAAATTATTTACTTTGGACTTGACTTTTAATAGTTAGTCTTATTTTGAAAGTGCAAAATGGGATAAGTAATATATTGTTGAATCAGAAGTCGCTCAAACTCTTTCAACAGTTTCTTCTGTAACGCGTGGGAGCATCGTTTTTGATACTGGAAAACCTCAAATAGTATGTCTCCAATTTTCTTCTGTGTTTCCATATCTGGAAAATAAACAGTAATTTTTGAAAGCTTCTTATTATCAATACTTGCATATGTTGTGAATACCGTAGAAACATTTTCAACCTCCCACCGGTAAATCTCGCTGCGAAAATAGCAGGCGGCATAAAGAGGACTTATGATTTGCTTACCACAAGGGCGCAGCCGTTTTATAAAGCCGCCATAGACTGCATCCTGATCCTTCAGCGCAACACAACAACAGGCCAGTTCTTTAATGGTTTCACTTGTCCTGTTTAAAAATACGTCGCCATATTTTATTCCATATTTTAACTTTTCATCTTCCGTCACGTCCACGGATGATGAAAAACTATCCGATAAATATGGGGAATGAATGACCGTTTTTACATCCAATACCGGGAACCCTTTGCCAAAGGATTCTTTGCTTTTTGTCACTCCTCCAAATACATCATAAATCTCAAGTAGAGTTGCTTTTTCCCAACACGTTGCTATCTCTGCGTTCCTCCACAGTGCCATAGATGATAATAACGTTTTGTTGATGGGCAACACAGAAAGCTCATCTATGATTTCCAGCAACTTTCCATATTCATTGTGAATTTCAGATGCTCCGGGCCGCAAGACAGAAGTATATAGATTTGGACTTAATATAAAACCATTTTGCTCAATCTTTTCCAACGAAGCAACTCCATACCACTCTGTGCAAGTATGCAGCTTCCTTTGCCGATGCTTATCTACCAGTTCTATCAACTGTTCGATATGTACAGATGCAAAATCTTTTTTTATCTCTGGCTTCATATGTGTGGCATCAATGAAAAGTATGTCACCGCTTTTATTATCGCTGTTTGCAAGCAACCAAATGCAACAGGGAACTCTAGTTGAATAAAATAATCCCGGCGGAAGAGCAATCACTGCTTCAATTCGTTTATTTTGTATCATAGCCTTACGAATGCCAGCTTCTTGGTGTGTTTGAGTAGTAAGCGTTCCATTGGGCAGAATTACAGCAGCACGGCCGTTTGGCTGTAAATGACTTAGAATATGCTGGAGCCATGCAAAATTGGCATTTGAACGAGGGGGAACACCGAAACGCCATCTGTCATCGTAGAAGGGAGTATGGTCATCGAACCAATTTGCACTATTAAATGGCGGATTAGCAATGATATAGTCAAACTTTTGGTTTTTATGTTGGTCGTCTAACAATGTGTTTGCAGCCGTTTTTCCTAAATTAACATATATTCCGTGTAAGATAAGGTTCATTTGCGTTAACAGATAAGAATCCTCATCTTGAGTCTGCCCATATAATTCCAAATTTTCTTTACTGCACCTTTGGACCGCCAATAGCAAAGCGCCACTTCCGCAACAAGGATCATATGCTGTACCTTGACCAGGCTCCAGGAATGCTGCCAGACATTGTGCAATACTTTTGGGAGTATAGAAATCGCCCAATGACGATGTTATATGGCACGCAGGGACTTTCTTTCGCAGGTGATTTTCATAAATTGCAGCACATGGCAAATCATCTATAGAGACATCTGATAACAGATGAATCAGCTGTTCCAAGACACTTTCTTCGGCAGCTTGCCTTTCATTCTGTTCTATCAATTCATGAACAAAAGGGAATAAGGATTCAACCAAAGTAAGAGCTCTTGTAATTGACGACATATAATTGCCTTCCTGATTGGTTAGAACGATATCCCATAGATGATAACCTATTTGCTTTGCATCGTTGTTGGTTAAGAATAGGGAAAGAGAACCATCTTGCGATAACTGTCGAAGCAACAATAGGCTAATAAGTATGCTGTCTTCCATAGAATCGCAAAGCTGTTCAATTTTCCTTTGAAGGGTGTTGCATATCGCATTCATCGCATGACTCCTATCACAGAAATCAAAAGACAATCCAGTAGTTGCTATATATAATTATACACTGAATATAGTATTTCTGCAATTTCCTTAATCTCAATATCTGATATCTTTTTTAGTATTTACGGAGGGAATTTCAATGCTTGAAAATATACCATCTCAATCTGCTATGACTGAATTGCTCGGCCAGTCTTTGTTTGAAGTTTGGCAAGGGTTATGTTCGGCTATTGATGAAAAATACGAAATGGAACGATTATGGAATACTGGTGGCAAGAATTGGACCTACGAGTATAAATATCGTAGAGGTGGTAAAACACTTTGCTGCCTGTATGCAAAAAGTAATTGCGTTGGTTTCATGATTATCTTTGGAAAAGATGAAAGAACAAAATTTGAAGATATAAGAGGTACTCTTTCTGCAGCTGTTTGCAGGCAATATGATGAAGCAAAAACCTATTATGATGGAAAATGGGTAATGCTTGAACCGACCAATACTGCTGAATTTGATGATTATGTTAAGCTGTTGGCCATTAAAAGAAAGCCCAATCGGAAATAACAATTCATATTTATGGAAAGGGGCGAGCAACTATGAAAATGCCAGAAGAAAATATTGATGTGAGTATGTTCGCCCCATGTTCGCATAAGCACTGTTACCATAAAGGCCTTGCGTCGGTAGCTTGAACAGGGATACAGGAAATTCTGAACATTGCCGTAAATGCAAAATCAAGAACTATAGGGTGTGGCTGCTGCTATGCCCTATAGTTTGGCGGTTGACAATGGGAGGATAGTACAAAGCTTTTCCGGCAATATCAGCAATATGCTTTTTAAAACTGCACTGTAAAAAAGTAATGTAAATTTATGATAACTAATTGGTAATAATTTTACTTTTTAATATCTGATGCTCATAAGGTTTGTCAGGATTATCTAAACGCTCCAATATCATTTTACCGGCCATTGTTCCCAGAGTTTTGCCGGGCATGTTAATCCACTTCATTTCAGAAAATGGACAAATATAAGGAGGATTAAATAATCCAATTAATTCAATATCTTTTTGTGGCGAAATATTATGATTTGAAAAATACCGGAGAGCCTCTTGCGTCATTAAATTCGTAGAAACCAATATGGCGGTTACTCCATGAGCTATCATTTCTTCTATATTGCTGTAAGCAGTGCCAATTTCCTGGGCGTCGGCTGTAGAATCGGCAGTACGGATGCAAACCTTATTGCTGTCCCAGCACTTTAATGTAAGCGCATCTTGAAATCCAGAGAAACGTTCCATTGTGGTCTTTAAATTATCATTGCTGCCAAGATAACCTATTTTCGTATGGCGCCCCGAATCTAATAAGGATAAGGTAGCTTCATAAAATGAATCATACGTGGATACCTCAATGGTGTCACACATATAATTATCCAGGACACGGTCTATTAAAATAATCGGAAGCTTCTTTGGTATGATATTGGCAATATCATTAAAATTCTGAATTGCTGAAATTGATATAATACCATCAACAAAGCCAGAGCTCATATATCGAAGGCTCTGAATTTCTTTTTCTACATTTTCCATAGAATTGCTTATTAAAAGTGAGTAACCTGCCTTTCGAATCATAGACTCTACTTGCTCAATAATGTTAAAAAAATACGAATTTGTGAGAGTCGGAGTGATAAAACCAATGGTATTATTTTTCCCGGTTTTCAAATTACGGGCGGACCGATTGGGAATATAAGAAAGGGCGTCTATCGCATCTAAAACAGCTTTTTTTGTTTGGGGTGAAACAAACCGTGTACCATTAATCACGTGAGAAACGGTTGCAGCAGAAACTCCGGCAAGTCTTGCCACATCTTCTATTGTAGAATGACTCATATATAATCCACCTGACTTTAAAGTATATATGCATATTGTACTATGATGTTGGAGTCAAAAGGGGCTTTTCAAAACGGTATTGGCAAATTGCACAAACTGCATTTTGGATTTGCGACTGTGGAGAAGCTTAGAACTTCTTAATGTTCCAGATAGTTTCAGCAATTCGACGACACGGATGTCGGCGAAAGCCCGATTTGAGCCATGGATGGCTCATTGAGGGCGGTTGCGTCCGTAACCGATATGGTTGGCAGGAACATTTTAGAAGGTCTTAGCTTCGAAGCCCGGAGCAAAGAAGAATGCAGGTTGTGCAATTTGCCAACAGCAATCTGTAAAAGCCCCTTTTGACCCCAGTATCATACCATATTTCTAAAATGAATTATATGGTAGACAATTTTAAATGTCAAGAATAAAAGTAAACGTTTTAATGAAGGTATATTAGCTTCCGTCCGAATTGAATTTTAGGTATTGACAAAATTTTAATTATATGATATTTTTTATTTAAACGTTTACGTAAACGATTAACTGTACATTTAGCACCTTTATTAACACTACATTCGTGTCCTGATAGGAAAAGCTATGTAAAATGAAAAACTTATATTTGCCGTGGAACAGAGGAGGTAGGCATAACTTGGTGGGAATAAATATAGCGGAAATATTTGATGATTGCGTTTTAACACTTTACTTATAGGACATTATTTTAAAGTAGATGGTGTAGTAAGAAAACTTTACACGAATTATTTAAGCAAATATGAGAAAATGGAGGAACACAAATGAAAATGAAAAGCTTTACTGCCCTGGTATTAGCAACCGTCTTATCACTTATGTCACTTGCAGGCTGTAGCAATGATACTGGGAAAGATGATGTGTCAAAAAGCAATCAAACAGAGAAGGATGCGGCAAAAGACAATGCTGAGCAAAAAGAGCTGCAGACTGTCACATTTGGACTGCAAACTGCTACAAATAGTCTTCCTTTCTATATAGCTCAGAAGGAGGGGTTCTTTGCAGAGGAGGGAATTAATGCGGAATTCTCTGTGTATACCTCTGGTGGCGCTCAGATTGAGGCCGCAGCTTCTGACGCATGGATGTTCGGTACAGGCGGTGTTTTCCCAGCTATAACAGGAATGTTAAACTTAGATTTAAATGTTATTGGTTCTTGTATGTCTGATGATGCAATGGTGGATTTATGGGTACGCGCAGATAGCCCTATTGCAACAAGTGGCGCCGGGCATTGCGAAGAATATCCTTCACTTTATGGGACGAAAGAGGACTGGGAAGGGATTACTGTATTAGGACCTGTAAATACCACGGGACATTATTGCTTGGTTCGTGCCTTGAGTGCATTTGGACTATCCTTGTCTGATGTAAATGTTACGAATATGGAGGTTAATTCGGCAAATACTGCATTTAAAGCAGGCGAGGGTGATGCGATTATTTCCTGGCTTTCATTATCAGTGGATGCGGCTGCTGAGGGCTGGGTGAAAGCAGCAACATTATCAGAGGTAGGAGCAGATGCCCCATCTATGATTTTTGCAACGAAGCAGGCTTGTGAGAATCCAGAGCTTGTAGAAAAAGTCTTGAAAGTTTATTACCGGACGTCACAGTGGATTACTGAGAATCTGGATCAGGCCACAGATTACTATTATGATCTTCTCTATAATAATGGTGTGACTGCCACAAAGGAAGAATGCCGTGCTGTATTAGACGGAATTCCTTATCATACCCTGGAGGAATCCCAGCACTATATGAATAAGGAAGATGACGGTGAACGTTACATGATGAAATGCTTTGATGCTATTATGCAGTACTTAATTTCCCAGGGTTCTTACACAGATGAAGACCTGGAGACTATCAAGCAATTAGACTTAATGCCTGATGAGTACATTAATGCAGTATCATTGGATTAATATATTCTTGATTGTATATTAGGACATAGTTAATACTGTAGAAATAAGGAGTATAGTATGAATACAAATCAGGAGCAGCTTACAAGTACGATTATTCAGGAACGAAATAAAATTAAAAAAGAGAACAGAAATTTAAAACTAATGTCCCTACTAAGTATACTTGTTGTTTTACTGATATGGGAGTTATCAGTCAGATTAGGGTGGGTAACTACTCGATTTTTCTGTTCACCGTCTGAGATATTTATGCAATTTGTCAGCAAATTACAAAATAAGGCACCAGATGGCGCAACCTTGCTTTCCCATATTATCTCCAGCATGAAAATCTCTTTGTTGGGTTTTCTGATGGCCGTGATAATAGGTACTCCATTGGGACTTTTAATGGGATGGTATAAGCCTGTAGATAAATTTGTAAGGCCAGTATTCAACCTTGTAAGGCCGATTCCTGCAGTGGGATGGATTCCTCTTATGATTGTTCTTTTGGGAATAGGTCTTACACCGAAAGTATTTATTGTATCTTTGTCCGCATTTGTTGCTATTGTTCTGAATTCATATGCAGGTATTAAGCTGACCAATCAAGCGATGATTAATGTATCTAAAACATGTGGAGCCTCAAACTTTACTATATTCCGTCGGGTTGGAATACCATCGGCTATGCCGATGGTATTTACCGGCTGGAAGGTGGGGCTGGGATTGTCCTGGTCCACATTGGTAGCGGCCGAAATGCTGGCTTCTAATAACGGTTTAGGCTATATGATTTTGGCAGGGCGTCAGTTTATGCGTGTGGACTTAATCATGGTTGGAATGATAACGATAGGCGTGATAGGATTGATTTTATTTACCTTGTTAAGTAAAGTTGAAAACTTTGTATTGAAATGGAGACAATAAAAGTATTATGAAAAAACATTCTTATATTATGCGGAATTTTTTGATGAATCTGCTTTCATTTCTATCATTGGGATTACTGATTTTATTGTGGATGGCAGCCTCCAATGGCGAAAACTCATTTTTACCCTCACCCTATGAGGTTTGGATGAAATCTGTTTCACTTTCTGAAAAACCAATAGCGGAAATGTCAATGCTGGGACATTCCTTAGAGAGCTTAAGACGGGTGTTTATCGGCCTTCTTGCGGCTACAATAATTGGAATCCCACTGGGGACAATGATTGGATGGAACAAAAAATTCAGAGCAATATTTCAACCGATATTTGAGATAATAAGACCGATTCCCCCCTTGGCCTGGGTTCCCCTTATCTCTATCTGGTGTGGTGTATTTGAAATTTCAAAATATATTCTGGTGTTTATTGGGACATTTTCTGCTGTCGTTGTAAATACATATTCAGGTGTTAATTTGGCGAATCGTGATAATATTTCTGTGGGACGTATGTTTGGTGCACGTGGCGTCAGACTGATTGTTGATATTGTATTTCCGTCTGCGCTCCCATCTATTATGGCAGGCTTGAAGACGGCATTAACAACTGGATGGGGCGTTGTGCTGGCAGCGGAGATGATTTCTGCAAAATCAGGACTTGGTATGTTAATTACCCGGGGATCTGACAGTAATGATATTCAGCTGGTGTTAGTAGCTATGATACTGATAGGCATAATAGGGGCGTTAATGTCAACAGCCTTTACAGTAATTGAAAGGAGGCTCAGTCCATGGCGGACGGATTTAAACTGAATGTTAAGAATTTAACGAAAGCCTTTGTCACAAAGAAGGAGGATACTCTTGTTATTGATAACATTAGCATCAATGTGAAAGAAAACGAGTTTCTTGTACTGTTAGGTCCGGGTCAATGTGGAAAGACCGTGTTGCTTAATATGATTGCAGGCCTGCTAAAGCCAACCCTGGGTGATATTTATATTGATAATGAGAGAATCAAAGGATTGGACAATCGTGTGTTGATGGTATTTCAGAAACTGGCTTTATTGCCCTGGCTGACCGTAACTGAAAATGTCCAGATTGGAATGAAGTATGCGAAAGTGCCAAAACCGGAACGAAAAAAAATAGCACAGAATTATATCGATTTAGTGGGGCTTCAAGGCTTTGAAAATTCTTATCCACATCAGCTGTCCGGCGGAATGAAGCAGCGTGTTGGTATAGCCAGAGCTTATGCCAGCAGCCCGGAAATACTATTAATGGATGAGCCATTTGGTCAGCTGGATGCCCAGACCAGATATGCCATGGAAGAAGAAATTTTAAAAATTTGGGAAAAGGATAAACGAACCATCATCTTTGTTACCAATAACATAGAAGAGGCAGTTTATTTAGCGGATCGTATCGTCTTATTATCAAAACGGCCGGCTACAGTTAAAAATATATTTGATCTTACATCACTGGATCGTCCCAGGAACAATTTATCCGGAGAATTTTTGGAAATTCGCCAGGAGATTGCAGACCAGATGGATCTGGATATTGGCTAATAGTATACGGAGGACAAATATGGCTGAAAACAATCAATACAAGGTGGAGGTACGCCATTTATACAAGAACTTTGATACCCTTGAGGTATTAAAAGATTGCAATTTTAATATAAAGCGCGGTGAATTTATCTGTGTAGTTGGTCCTACAGGCTGTGGCAAAACTACCTTTTTAAATCTGCTTACTTGCCTGATACAGCCCACCAGCGGTGAGATTCTGATTGATGGTGAAGCTGCAAATCCTAAAAAACATAATTTGGCGTTTGTTTTTCAGGAGCCTACAGCATATCCATGGCTGACGGTACGTCAAAATTTGGGATATTGCTTATCTCTTAAGCATGTGCCCAAGAAAGAGATAGATTCACGTGTAAATGATATAGCTAAGCTAATGGGGCTTAGCAGTGATTTGAATCGATATCCAAGTGAACTTTCAACCAGCACAGAGCAGAAGGTTGTGATTGGCAGAGCCTTTGCAATGAATCCGGATTTATTATTAATGGATGAACCTTACGGACAAATGGATATTAAAACACGCTTTTATTTGGAGGATGAAGTAGTAAGAATATGGAAAGAACGCAAAAGTACAGTATTATTTATTACACATAATATTGAGGAAGCGGTGTATTTAGCTGATAGGATTTTGATACTCTCGCAAAAGCCGGCTTCTGTAAAAGAAGATGTGGTTGTTGATTTACCCCGACCCAGAGATATTAATTCTGATGACTTTATACGTTTGCGCAGCTATGTAACAGACCAAATTAAATGGTGGTAAGGAGAAGATATTGATGAAATTATGTTGTGGTTCTAACCTTTATGCTTCCTTCTCATTGGAAACAGCCCTTAGAGAAATGTCCAAAATTGGATTTCATTATGTTGATTTATGGGCATGTAAGGCTATCTGTGACCATGTGGACCCTGAAAAAATGACTGCAAAGGAAGTAAAGCAATTATTAAAGAAGTATGATATGACAGCAGTGTCTATGACGCTTTTTCTTATGAGTGATGAGGAACGCCAGAAACGCATGGTATTTGCATCGGAATTAGGCATTCCGGTGGTCATATGGGAGCCGGCACAATCTCCGGACTGGAATGATAATATGACAAATCTTAATCCCATAAGCATCCCCTATGGAAAGAAAAGGGGCAGCTTTAATGAATATGTGGAAAAACTAAAAGAAGATTTGATTTTTGCTAAGAGTCTTGGATTAAAGGTAGGCATTGAAGTGCCACATTGTTATACCTTTAATGAGTATCTTTATCAAATTTATGCAACCAATCAGGCGATAAATGATGATGACTTAGTATATATCATTGCACCGCCCCATGCAAATGCACGTGGCTATGAGGCAGAGGATGTATATTGTCAGATATCTAAGGAAAGGGCCTATATGCTCTACCTGTGGGATGTGAAAAAGGATTTTGTATTTCCTGAAAGCAACCGGGCGTTTGGCACAGGAGAAGAGCAAATGCCTGGTGGTGGACAGCGTGATTTTAAGAAACAAATTGATTATTTCAATCATAACAATTTTGATGGCTGGTATAATGTGTCGTGCCATGGAACAGAAAACTGGACAGAACTGGACAAGATAAATACATGCTTGAAGAAAGCATACAATTTGGTTATGCCTCTTATTCAGCAGGAGAAAGGTGGAATAAATTATGATTAAGATTGTAATGCTGGGTGTTGCACATCCTCATGCTCATCATTGGTCTGATGCATGGAAAATACATACAAATGCCGAGCTGGTGGGCATATGGGATGAGAATGAACAGCTTGCGCAAGAGTTTGCGAAGCAGCATGATGTGATTTGTTTTCGGACTATGGAGGATGCATTGAGTGAGCCTGATATTTTTGCTGTAGGTATATGTTCTGAAAACAACAAGCATGCGGAATACACCATTGCTGCGGCGAAAGCAGGCAAGCATATTCTATGTGAAAAGCCTACATCCACTACCTTAGAGGACTGTGAAAAAATGAAGGAAGCAGTAGAGACAGCCGGGGTAAGATATATGCAGGCGTTTCCCATGAGAGTTGATTCTACAAATGAGAGAATAAAGGCTATTCTTGATAATCATGAGATAGGCGATATTGTGAGCTTTCGAAAAAGACATGGAATTGGCTGGGCAGCTGATAACAATATAGATTCATCCTTAAAATGGTTCAGTACACCAGAGCTTTCAGGCGGCGGGGCATTTTTAGATGAGGGAATCCATGCAGCTGATTTTCTGATTTGGATGTTTGGAAATCCCAAATATATAACTGCTAAAATACCAGAAAGCACAAGTGGCATGAGTGTTGAGGATAATGGGGTGGCTATTATTGAATTCGATAATGGTGTTATAGGAACCCTCCAATCCAGCTGGACCTATGCAGCGGCTACTGTTACAACCGAGATTTTCGGCCTTGAAGGCACAATCATACAAAGCTTCAATGATTGTGCATCTACAACAATCAATGGAGAGAATAATTTTCCACTTCAAATATATAAAAAGGGCTCTCATATGGCTGGATGGGAGTACCCGCGTAATCCAATTAATTTTAAGCATATCCATGAAGTAGTTGCAACAAAATTTATCGACTGTTTGGAGAGTGAAAGAGAGTTCCCTTCTAATATGGAGGATGGAATTGCAGCCCTCCGTCTGATTCTGGCAGGATATAAGTCTGCAAAAGAGAATCGCACAGTGGCCTTGGAGGAAGTATAGATGAAGAAAAGTGTAGTAAATATAGGGATTATAGGCTGTGGCGCAATCGCTAATCAATACCACATGCCTGCGTTAAAAAGCTTGCTTGACTGTAATGTTGTTGCTGTCTGTGACTTGATTATTGAGAGAGCAGAAAGGGCAGCAGATTATTTTGGCATATCGAAAGAGTATGCTTTTACTGATGCAAAAGATTTGTTGTCTATAGATGAGATACAGGGTGTCATTATTTTGACGCCGAATTATAATCACTGCGAGTTAACAGAGCTTGCTGCGTCCTGGAAAAAACATGTGTTTGTTACAAAGCCTATGGGTCGGACACTGGAAGAAAGTAACCGTATGATTAAAGCATGTGAGAACAACAATGTTCAGCTCTTTGTCAGCTTTATGCACAGATACCTTTTAGGTATTGAGCAGACGCGTCAATTAATCAAAGAAAATACCATTGGAAAGATTGAAATGGTAAGAATTTTAAATGCACCCGGTGCAACATCTACGGTAAGTAAATGGTTTTATGACAAAGAAAATGTTGGAGGAGGATGTATCATAGATATCGGTGTCCATGGAATTGACTTGGTGCAATATCTGCTTGGTGAAATAGAGGAGGTAACCTTTGCAGACATGGGTAGATTTCGGGATACAATAGTCACACAGGGTGAAACGGTACATCCCAATAATGAGGACCATGCAGTGGCTGCTTATAAAACGCATTCGGGTGTTACGGTCAGTCACATGATTAGCTGGCATCATTGGTCAAATGCTGACAGATTCTCAATGGAAATATTTGGGGAAAAAGGCTCTATATTTCTCAGAGATCCAATGGGGCTGGTGAATGTATGTAAGGTTGAGCCAGGAAAGCCTGCTTCATGGATTTCTCTTGAGTTACCATATACAAAATTAGGAATTGATCAGCATGAAAGCTTTCTGGAAATGATTCGTACCAATGGGACAGCCTATCCTGGTGGTGCAGAAGGGCTTGCCTGTATTAAAGTAGTACGTGCCATTTATAAAGCTATTGAGACAAAGAAAGCGGTAAAGATTGATGATTTGGAGGAAGCATGAACATTTTATTAATGCATACACATGATTCAGGCCGTTTCTTGCAGCCATATGGTTATGCTGTAGAGACACCAAACCTACAGACATTCGCAGAACAGGGGACTCTGTTTCGACAAGCTTTTAGTGTTGCACCCACCTGTTCTCCAAGCAGGGCGGGAATGCTCACCGGGCAATACCCCCATAATTGTGGAATGTTTGGCTTAGCTCACAGGGGCTTTCGTTTATCTGATTATAAGAAGCATATTGCAAATTATCTGAAAGATTTTGGCTTTGAGACGATACTTTGTGGTATCCAACATGAAGCCCCAGACGCTGAAATGATAGGGTATACAAGAATTTTAGATAAGCAAAATTTCGATATGGGCTGCATTGATTTTGACTCTTTTACCTTTGATAAAGAAAACGCTGAATTGGTCTGCGATTATTTAAAAGAATATCATGATAAGCCATTCTTTCTGTCATTTGGAATGTATAATACCCATCGAAAATGGAAAAGACACGAGGATGATATCAATTCCAGCTTTGTAAAGCCATTTCCAGGTATTTTTGATAATGAAGAAAATCGTGAGGACATGGCAGATTATATGAGCTCTGTGCGGCTATGTGACATGTTGGCAGGGAATATATTAAAGACACTGGAAGAAACAGGGTTACGAGAGAATACTATGGTTATTTTTACTACGGATCATGGACCGGCTGTACCGAATATGAAATGTACTTTATACGACGGCGGCACAGGTGTGGCCTTAATTGTAGATTATCCAAATAATCCTGCGAGAGGAAAATGTATTGATACTATGGTGTCCCAGTTAGATATCTATCCAACCATATGTGAGGTATGTGGTATCGACAAACCTGACTGGCTGGAAGGCCAATCATTTCAGTCAATACTCGAAAATAAAGCAACACCTTCCAGAGCATTGTATTCTGAAATTAATTACCATGCAGCTTATGAACCGATGCGGGCAGTAAGATTGGAACGATATAAATATATTCGCCGGTTTGACAACGAATCCACGGTAATATTGTCTAATATTGATAACTGTCCGGAAAAAACATTTTTATTCGAGAATCACTGTTTTGATGGTATACAGTACGATAGCAATGAATTATATGACTTGTATAAAGATCCTATGGAGCAGCATAATGTGATTGATCATATAAATTACAAAAATATCCAGGAAGAAATGGAACATTTACTTGAAATATGGATGTATAGAACAGAGGACCCCTTATTAAGTGGATTTGTTCAGCCCCCGGAGAATGCAAAGGTGAATTGCAGAAGTGATTACTGTGCGGAAGATTTAATTACAGAAGACTGTGAGAGGTCAGGAGAGAGACGGAATGAAGATGTTTGAAAAAAATAGAATTGGCATAGCAATTATAGGCTGTGGTTCTATCAGCTCCTATCATGTGAACGCACTTCGATTAATACCGGAGGCAAATATTGTGGTATGCTGCGATATTATTAAGTCCCGAGCCGAAATGATAGCTGCCAATAATGCTGATGTTACAATTGATTATCAAGAAGCAATCAGCAGAAGTGATGTAGACCTTGTTATGATTCTTACTCCCAATTATTTACATAGAGAAATGGCATTATTTGCTATCAATATGAACAAACATGTGTTTGTACAAAAACCGTTTGCTGTAAATTCTCAGGAGTGTAGAGATATTATAGATGCTGCAAAACAAAATAACGTTAAATTATTTGCCAGCTTTATGCATCGTTATTTTGAGGAATCACGCTGGGCAAAAGAATACATAAGTGCCGGGAAATTAGGAGAAATTTATATGGCGCACATTAGAAACTCGCTTCCAGGAAGCGATTATTCTACCTGGCAATATGACTCATCACTCTGTGGCCAAGGCGGGGCTATTATAGATGTTGGCGTTCATGGGATAGATTTGATTCGATATATTTTGGGAGATATCGCTGAGGTTATATCTGCGTCAAAGGGACAAAAGATTAAATCCAGGGTAATATGTGGAGAAACGATTTTCCCTGACAATGAAGATTGGGCATTGGCACAATATCACTTGAAAAATGCAGCTGTAGTTAGTCATCATATCAGCTGGACACAAAAATATCATTGCAATAGGTATACAATGGAAATACATGGGAGTAATGGGAGCATATACTTGCGTACAGGCTATGGCCCGCTTGCGGTTACAAGCCCAGGCGTTTCAGAGAAGGGAAGTATGACCTTTCCTGCTTTAGATACTGTACCATTCGGCTATAAACAACATCGTGAGGTGATTGATGCAATTATTTATGATAAGGAGCCCGAAAGTACAGGGGAAGATGGGCTATATACAATAAAGACAGTAGAGCAAATATTACAGTCAGCAAGGACAGTACTTTAATAAAAGGAGTGGTGAAACAGATAATTCATTTTATGATTGTATTGACAAAAGCGACACCGGTGTCTTATAATTAAAAAGACACCGGTGTCGCTTTTGGTAGGAGAAATTAATAATGGGAGATTTTAAGTTAAGGGAATGGAAAACAGAAGATGCAAAATCTTTAGCGCAAGTTGCAAATAACCCCAATATAGCAAGAAATTTGCGAAACGCATTTCCCAATCCATACACCTTAGAGGATGCGATTTGGTTTATTAATGACAGCATTACCAATGCAGAAAGGAAACAAATCAATTATGCCATTGTGGTGGATGGGCAAGCTGTTGGCGGTATTGGAATATCTGTAAAAGACGATGTATATGAAAAGTCCGCGGAGCTTGGCTATTGGCTGGCAGAAGAATTTTGGCGTAAAGGTATTATGTCAAGGGCAGTACAGATGATTTGTAAAGAAGTGTTTGGGATATTTGATATTGTCCGTATATTCGCCGAGCCGTTTGCAGACAATGCAGGCTCAAGAGGTGTTCTCGAAAAGGCAGGGTTTACATATGAGGGAACTATGCGAAATGGGGTATTTAAAAATGGGGAAATTCATTCCTATTGCATGTATTCCATTTTGCGGGAGGAAGTCAATAACTGATATGGGAAATAAGGGAGAAAAAACAAAAGAGAAAATCCGCCAGGCGGCATATCTGTTATTTGCCCAAAAAGGCTTTAAAGCGGTAACGATGACTGATATCTGTGAAAGGACAGGACTAAGCAGGGGCGGGCTTTACCGCTATTATTCGGGAACAGAGCAGATTTTCTCTGAAATTTTATCGGAGGAATATGTGATAGCAGACCGTATAGAAAGACAGGAAAGCGCAAAAACGATTTTAGAGGATATGCTTGAGGCGATAAGGCATGAGATTATGGATAAAGAATTGTCCTTGAGCCTTGCCATATATGAATATGCAAATCTTGGGAATGAGGAATTTTTCACAAACATCAATGACAGGGCAAAAAAGCGATGGATAAATCTGCTTAACTATGGAATAGAAACAAAAGAATTTAAAGCTGTCGATACGGAGCAGATTTCTGATTTGATTTTGTATTACTATCAAGGTCTGCGGATGTGGTCGAGAGTTATTTCGTTTGATGAACAAGCTGCGGAACATTATGTAAAAAGTGTCAGGCAACTTTTGTTTAGGGAATGAACAATAAATTATAGAAATTTTTTCAAATCGTCTCATTGCATGGAATTGTTTTTAAGGCTATGATTTTATGCAGGAGGTGCGCATATATGGCAAATGAAGATAAAAAAGATTTTAACGCTATGCTGGCGGACAGTAAAGACATGCCTAAATTCCAGACCATTACAGATGAAAAGAGCATAGAAAAGTACGGCGGAGGCAGGATGTATTTTGCACCGCCCATGGATTATGACAGAGTGATGCGGCTTGTACCTTTTGGCAAATTACTTACGGTTGGCACAATCAGGGATTATTTTGCAAACACAAGCGGAGCGGATTTTACAGAGCCCATTACGGCAGGAATATTTGTTTCCATTGTTGCATGGGCCAGCTATCAGCGGAAAGATGACAAAACACCTTATTGGAGAACGCTGAAAGCCAATGGAGAATTAAATGCAAAATATCCAGGCGGTATTGAAGCCCAGAAAGAAATGCTTGAAAAAGAAGGGCATACCATTATTCAAAAGGGCAGGAAAAATATCAAATACTATGTGAAAGATTTTGAAAGTGTCCTGTTTCCACTATAAAAGCTATCCCCAGTGTCCTTTTGCCCACTGAGAGTACTGGAGGGTGAGGATAAAATGCGGTCATTAGTCTATAAAGATATTCGAAATTCTTTGGCAGAAATAGAGAAAATATAAGTGAATTGCAGTTCAGGAGTGTGGAGCAATGGGTAACTGGTTTACAGTTAATGAAATTGACGAAAATACATATATTATCAGCGAATATCGGCATTGGGAGGAAACCCATTGCTATCTGTTGAATGGAAATACCCGAAGCCTGCTTATTGACACAGGGCTTGGTATTTCAAATATATATGAGGAAGTGTTGAAACTTACCGATAAACTCATTACGCCAGTAGCTACGCATATTCACTGGGATCATATTGGGGGACATAAGTATTTTTCAGAGTTTTATGCCCACTCTGAGGAATTGGAGTGGCTAAATGGAAAATTCCCTTTATCAATCGAAACGATTAAAGAGATGGTTGCAGACCGCTGTGATTTACCTGATGGCTTTCACGTGAACGATTATGAGCTTTTTCAGGGTATGCCAACAAAGGTGTTGGCTGACCATGATATCATTGATATTGGTGGCCGGAAAATTGAGGTGCTGCATACCCCCGGACATTCTCCGGGGCATTTGTGTTTCTGGGAAAAAAGCAGGGGCTATTTATTTACGGGCGATTTGGTTTATAAGGATATTTTGTTTGCTTATTATCCGTCTACCGACCCGGCGGCATACCTTGATTCCTTGGAAAAAGTTGCGGAATTGCCTGTGAAGAAAGTGTTTCCGGCACACCATTCATTGGATATACAGCCGGAAATTTTAATTCGTATGCGGGAAGCATTTAAGAATCTTAAGGCGGACGGAAAGCTTCACCATGGCAGTGGAACATTTCATTATGGGGATTGGGGAGTCTGGTTCTAAACCGGAAGCCGAAGAGGTGATATTTTGAAAAGAGTAATTTTATATATTCATGGAAAAGGTGGAAGTTATTTAGAAGCTGAACAGTACAAGAAAAATTGTATTGGTTTTGATATTGTCGGGATTGATTACAATGATTATCTTCCGTGGATTGTTCAAAATCAAATTCAATCAGCCTATGATAAAGCGCGTGAAAGCTACGATTATATTTATGTGATTGCAAACAGTATAGGGGCTTATTTTGCAATGCACACATTACAGACTTGTGATATTGAAAAGGCTTTATTTATATCACCTGTGCTTGATATGGAACGTCTTATCCTGGATATGATGAGCCTGGCAAATGTATCGGAAAAAGATTTGTGTGAGAAAGGAGAAATTCCTACAGACTTTGGGGAGACATTATCATGGAAATATTTATGTTTTGTCAGGGAAAATCCCATAACATGGAATGTTCCCACAGAAATTTTATATGCAGAAAATGATAACCTGGTAGCCCGCCAAACAATAAATGAATTTATCAGTAGTCATAATGCTCATCTTACTGTAATGGAAAATGGGGAGCATTGGTTTCATACAGAGGAACAGCTTGCTTTTCTAGATGTCTGGATGAAAGAGGCAATACGTTAAACGAAAGTTTGTGCTGGGATGTTTACTGTTAAAGAGGAGATTAAGTGAGGCTAAGTATAGCGGAGGTTGATACATGACAAAAGAACAGGAAAAAGAAATACGAAAACATTATATTGATAACCTGCGGAATTTAACGATTCTGCTGTTATTTCCGGTACATACATTTATGATTTGGAATAATTTTGGCTCTCGTTTCTATATTTGGCAGGGAGAAAACAAAATATTAAGTACATTGATTGTATTAGTAAATCCGTGGTTTATGCCGATACTTTTTGCCCTGGCAGGAATCAGTGCACGATATGCATTGGAAAAAAGGACAAATAAAGAATTTGTGATTGGGCGGGTTAGTAAATTGCTAATTCCGTTTCTTAGTGGAATGATATTTCTTATACCATTCCAAACATTGTATGCAAGAAGATTCTTCTATAATTATGAAAGAAGCCTTTGGGATAATTGGAAATATTTTTTTACACATCTTACAGACTTTAGTGGCTATGATGGGGCATTTACTCCAGGGCATCTGTGGTTTATTCTATTTTTGTTTATAATCTCAATGGTTACTTTGCTTTTGTTTCGTATCATTCCATATGAGAAGTTGACAGTCAGCGTAGAAAAAATGCCAGTATTTGGAATGCTGCTTTTATTTATTCCCATATGGTTCATGTATTATCTTGGTAATTTCGGTGGATTCAGCCTGGGGAAAAACTTAGCTTTATATTTGATAGGATACTATGTGTTGAGCAATGATTTGTTGATAGAAAAGCTTGAAAGAAATATAAAATGGTTAGCGACATTATGCGTAATCGGAACAATTATGTCGGTGGCATTGTATTATTGCTTTTCTTATTATGGTGATTTGTGGATAAATTTTATTGGTTGGATTTCAATTTTGGTCTTACTTATTATGGCTAAAAGGTTTTTAAATAAGAGAACAGGCCTTACCGAATATTTGAATCATGCGTCGTATCCAATTTATATTTTGCACCAGTCCATATTGGTGGCACTCGCATTTTATGTTGTGCAGATAAGTGATGTTTTATTGGTGCAGGTGTTTTGTATCTGCATTGGCAGCTTTCTGCTGACAGTGCTGGCTTATCACTTAATAAAATTGGTTCCCATTGTCAGAAAAATCATTGGAATAAAATAAATTGCTTTAGTGTAAGAGGTTCCCATCAGGATATGAATAACAGTTAATTTTTTTGAAATTTATTTAACAGAGCTTCAGTTGTAGGCTCTGTATTTGTTTGATATGATTATATTAGCAAAGGCCAATGCAAAAATAACGCAAGGAGATGCTCATATGACATTGGGAAAAGTGATTAGAAAATACAGAAAAATCAGAAATCTGACACAGGAAGAGATGGCGGGACGGCTTGGGGTAACTGCTCCGGCGGTAAATAAGTGGGAAAATGAGAATTCATATCCGGATATTACGCTTTTGGCGCCCATTGCCAGATTATTGGATATTTCATTGGACACATTGCTGTCATTTCGTGAAGATTTAACAACGGAGGAGATTAACGGGATTGTTCTCGAAGCGGATTTGAAATTAAAAGAAGAATCATATGATGAGGCTTTTTTGTGGGCCAGGAAAAAGCTGGAACAATATCCGAATTGTGATGAGTTAATCCTGGATATTGCGATTGTTTTTGATGCACAGCGTATGGTGCAGGATATTTCAAAAGAAGAATATGACGAATATTTTTGCTCTTTGTATGTTCGTGTGTTGGATAGTGATGATGAATCCATACGCATCAGAGCAGCCGATTCCTTGGTGGGATTTTATATGAGAAAAAAGCAGTATGATAAAGCAGAAAAGTATTTGGAATATTTTTCTATACAAAATCCGGAAAGAAAAAGAAAACAAGCTCAAATTTACGCCGAAACAGGGCGGGTAAAGGAAGCATATAAAGCGTATGAAGAGCTTTTGTTCTCGGATTACCAGAGAGCCAGTATGGAGCTGCATGGAATGTATAAGCTTGCATTACAGGATAATGATAGAAAGAGAGCGCACAGACTTGTAGACAAGCAAAAGGAACTGGCCAGATGCTTTGAAATGGGAAAATATTACGAGATTTCAAGCGGACTGGACCTTGCGACCCTGGAAAAGGATGCCGATTCCGTAGTAGCTGCGATGGAAGGAATGCTTTCCAGCCTGGAACAATTTGGAGATTTCAGAAAAGCGCCGCTCTATGAACACATGGACTTTAAGGAAATAAGAGAGGAGTTTATGGCGGAGATGAGAGAAAATCTGTTGAAGTGCTTTCGGGATGAAGAAAGCTTTGGATTTTTGAAAAATGACGAAAGATGGCAGAGGTTAGTGAAGCAGCCATAGAACAAAATATTTGTAAACCTTCTCCCAGAGGGATTGACAAAAGAGGGCAAGGCGATTACAATAGTAATATTACTAATAGTAACAAATCGGAGGGACAAAATTGGACAACATTATTCTCGGCCTTTTGCTTATATGCAATCGAACGATATATCAACTGCGGGAGAGAATGAACAAAGGAATAAATTTAATGTATAGCAGCAGTATGGGAAGCATACAAGCGGCTGTGAAAAAGCTATTGAATTACGGATATATCAATTATAAAGAAATAGTTGATAAGGGGAAATATAAAAAAGTCTATTGCATAACGGAAAGTGGAAAGCAGCATTTTTTTGAGTGGATAAACGCTCCGATACAAGAACAAAGTCCCAAAAGTCCAGAGCTGGCGAAGGTTTATTTTATGGGATTTTCAGACAGGAAGAATCGGGAAGAAAACATACAAAAGCATTTATTATTTTTGAATGAGCAGTATCATGCGTTGGAAATGATATGCCAAGAAGCAAAGAATATTAACGTTTCTGAAGAACATAAAGATATACTCAACTATCAGCTTGCATCAGCCCTTTATGGCAGAGACTTAATCAAATTTAATATTGACTGGTTTGAAAATCTATTAGGAAGGATGAAAAACGGTGAAATATGAAACAATATCAATTAAACAATTCACCTATTGTATATTACATCAGTGGGCAGGATAATCCAGAGTGGGTGCTTCTTTTGCACGCTGCTTTTGTAAATCACAATATGTTTCAAACACAAATTGACTATTTCAAAGATAAGTATAATATTCTTACCCTTGATATTATTGGTCATGGAAAATCAACGAAAACACGAAAAGGCGACAGCATAGATAAGATGTCGGCGTGGATAAACGAAATCTTAAAAACAGAAAAAATTGAGAAGGTACATATTGTCGGGATTTCATTGGGGGCCGTATTAGCGCAAGACTTTGCTAATCAGTACCCAGAAGCAGTACAATCACTTGCTTGCTTCGGCGGCTATGATATAAACAATTTTGATACCAAAATGCAGAAGGAAAATGGTGCATCACAACTGCTTATGATGTTTAAAGCTATTTTTTCTGTCAAATGGTTTGCAAAATCCAACAAAAAAATATCAGCTTATACTTCCCAGGCACAAGAAGATTTCTACGAGATGAATATTCAATTTCCGAAAAAATCATTTATGTACTTAGCCTCTTTGAACAGTATGGTAAATGCCAGGCAGACGATGCTGAGGAAATACCCATTGCTAATTGGCTGTGGCCAGTTCGATATTCCCATGGAGTTATCAGCGGTAGAAATGTGGAAGAAAAACGAGCCGGAATGCAGAGTCGTTATTTTTGAAAATGCAGGACATTGTGTGAACATGGATACACCCAATAAGTTTCATGCAGTTATGGAGGAATTTTGGACAAGTGCAAGCTGTGGGTAAAAGATATCATGCTTTTACCCCAATTCTATTATGAGCTGTGGGCTGGAGCATACTTCCTTATGTGAATCATTTCTTTTGATATTTCATATATATTCTTGCTGAAAACCCCTTCTGCTTACTGCGCTTTTCTTCTATTCTCTTAAATTCCTCAAAGCCTAATGCAGAATAACAGCGGATAGCGGCAGTATTGATGTCTGTGACCTCAAGCACATAATCCTTGTAGGAGCTCTGGGAAATGCTTTCTTTCAGCAAAGTGGAAGCAATTCCCTTCCTTTGATATGCATTACGCACAGCGACAAATTCGATATAGCCAGTGGTTGGCGGATAGTCCAATGGCGCTTCAAATTCTTCCTTCAGCACTAAATATGCAATAATACCTTTGATAAATCCAAAGTTCTTTTTGTAAGAAGCAATATCCGTTGTGGCTGCTCTGCCCTTGCAATCAGAAATCGCCAACACTCCAATCACTTTATTTTCAAATTCTGCTACATAAAACTTTGAAATTTGTATGCCTGTACTGATAGCCGCACTTACTTTATGCGTATCTTTGCATAACACGTCACAATCTTTTTTAAACCCTTCTGCGATACACAAAGCAATATGATTCCTGTCATTTTCTCTGGCTTGTCTGACATTTATGTTCATGTAGTCTCCTTCCAATAAATCCGTCTGTTCTATTTATTATATTTTAACGCATATCAGATAATACAGCAATAAAAGCTTATCAAAGATGCTGAAAAAAGAGTTAGCACCGTAGAGACAGGAGCGTGGGGCGTGGTGGCTGCACCTTTATTTCTGTGGAAAATTGTGTGACGATATGCTATAATCGGCGTAGTAAATTTGGAGAAGAAATGGATAGAGAAATGCCACATGCCTGTGTAACATTTTTTGATGGCGGTGCTAAATGGGACAATACCGCACGACAAACGTATGAGTAAATAAATTATGAACAATCCCTTTTTTCTGGTAAAAT